>CAKVKI010000288.1 GCA_934754975.1 uncultured Alistipes sp.
AGCCCATGTTGCGCAATGCGATGGCCAGGTTGGCCGTTACCGTAGACTTGCCTACCCCGCCTTTGCCCGATGCCACGGCGATCACTTTGGCGATGCCGCCGGTGGTCGTTTTGAGCTTGGGTTCGGGACGCGGCGCCGCCCCGCCCTCCTTGATGACGACCGTAACGCCCTGCTGCGGGAATTCACGCCGGAGAACCTCCTCGGCCTGGTTTTTGATTTTCACCGCAAACGGGTCGCGGGTCTTGGCGAAACGGAGTACGACGGTGATCTTTCCGGCTCCGGAGGCGATATGTTCGATAAAGCCGCTGCCGACGATGTCCTGTCCCGTTTCGGGATGGACGACGGACGCAAGCAGGTGTCTGATTTTTTCTTCCATGGTTCGTGTTGTGACTACAATCGCAAAGATAACGTATATTTTGCAGAATAAATATAGTTGGCCCTATTATTTTATCGAAAAACGATAAATTTTATTTGTTTTTCGTAAAATATCCTTATATTTGCGAAAGAAATCCGGACACGGAACGAAACAAGACAAATAATAAAATAGTACGTTATGAATTTTATCAAGACTTTTCTGGCTGCGATCCTCGCTTTCGTCGTGGGGTCGTTCCTGGTATTTTTTCTCTGGATATTCATTCTGCTGGGCATAGCCGGCTCCATGGAGAAGACGGTAGCCGTGCATACGGAGTCGATCCTCAAGATCGACTTTTCGGAGGTGCTGACCGACGCTCCGTCGAGCGACCCCTTCGCGGGGATCGATTTCGCCACGCTGCGCTCCACGCGCCAGCTTCCGCTGATGAAAGCCCTGCGCGCGCTCGAAGCCGCCAAGGACGACAGCCGCATCAAGGGCGTTTACCTGCGCATGAACGGCGACGGCGGCGTTATGGGTGCGGCCCTGCTGGAAGAGCTGCGCGAAGCGATCGTCGATTTCAAACAGAGCGGCAAATTCGTCGTCGCTTACAACGAGACCTATTCGCAGGGGAAATATTACCTCGCTTCGGCGGCCGATAAAATCTACATGCAGCCCGAAGGCGCCATGGACTGGTCGGGTCTCGCGTTCAACCTGATGTTTTACAAGGGCCTGCTCGACAAACTCGACATCAAGGCCGAGGTGTTCCGCCCCACGGCCTGCAAATACAAGAGCGCCGTCGAGCCGTATATTTTGCCTAAAATGTCGGACGCCAACCGCGAGCAGATGCAGGCGCTGGTCAATTCGATGTGGAATACCATCGCCGGCTCGGTTGCCGAGGCCCGCGGCATCGACCTGAAGACCCTGAACCGCATTACCGACAAACTGGAGGTTTCGCTGCCCGAGGAGGCCCTCGAACACGGTTTCGTGGACAGCCTCATTTACGAGGACCAGATGAAAGATATCTTCGCCGGGCTGGGCGTAGCGTCCGATTCCGACGGAGAGTATAACTTCATCACGCTGGGCGAATACGCGTCGCAGGTCGGCGCCGACCTCAAAAATATCTCGGCCGATCAGGTGGCCATCGTCTATGCCGACGGCGCCATCGTGGACGGCGAAGGTTTCGGAAAGGAGATTTACGGAAATACGCTGGCGGCGACGCTGGCCGGCGTGCGTGACGACGAGAAGGTCAAGGCCGTGGTGCTGCGCGTGAACTCCCCCGGCGGCAGCGCGCTGGCTTCGGACGTCATCTGGCGTGAAATGGAACTGCTGAAAGCCGAGAAACCGGTTGTCGTTTCGATGGGCTCCTATGCCGCCAGTGGAGGGTACTACATTTCGTGCCCCGCCGACGTCATCGTGGCCGACAAACTGACCCTCACGGGTTCGATCGGCGTCTTCGGTATGTATCTCAACACCATCGACGCCCTGAAAAATAAGCTTGGAATCACGCTCGACGCCGTGAAGAGCAACACTTCGGCCGGGATGGGGGCGGTTTCTCCGCTGACCGCCGCCGAGCGGGCTTCGATCATGCGCGGCGTGGATAAAGTCTATACGACTTTTACGACCCATGTGGCCGAAGGGCGCAACCTGCCGATCGAGAAGGTTCTCGACATTGCCGGGGGCCGCGTCTGGTCGGGCGAAGATGCGCTCGGTATCGGTCTGATCGACACTTACGGCGGTCTGAAGACGGCCATCGCCATCGCCGTGGACAAAGCCGGTCTGGGCGACAACTACCGGGTGACCGAGATTATCGAGCAGCCGACGGGATTCGCTGCCTTCATCGCGTCGCTCAACGTAAGCGTCCGCGAGGCCATGACCCGTTCGGAACTGGGACTGCTGGTGAAGGAATACAAGCAGGTGCAGGAGGCGACCAAGCAACAGGGAGTCGTCATGTACTACCCCTATAAACTGGACCTGCGCTGATGGCGCTCGGCAAAACGATGAATTGTGAGCCTGTGCGGACGCCGTCCCGCAGGCCAATAAGAAAAGCGACCCTGAAAAGGGTCGCTTTTTAGTTTGTCCGGGAACTGAATCCCCGGTTCAGACTACTTTTCCCCGCTCTCGGAAGAGGTTACGGAAGCCGGATTTCCCCCCCCCTCGGACAAACTGGTCCCGCCGTTGCGTAAATCACCGAGTTTACGGCCTATTTCCTCGACCTGCTTTTCGTCGGGCGAAATCACCGTCGAGCCGAATTTGCGCCGGTAGTCGCCCGGCGCCGAGCCGATGCGCTCGCGGAAGGCGTGGTTGAAATTCGAGATGTTGTAGAATCCGCACCGGGTGCTGATCTCCGAGATCGGGTCGTCGGTCTCCACGATCATCTGCGCGGCGCGCACGATGCGGAATCCGTTGATGTAGGTCCAGAGATTCTGGTAGGTGTTCTTCTTGAAATACCGGCACACCGACGAGGGAGACATGCCCACTTCGGCGCCGATGTCTTCGAGCGTAATTTTGTTGTGGTAGTTGTTTTCCACGAACTGCAGGATCTTCTTGATGCGCTCGTTGCCCTCGGCCTGCATCCTGTAATCCATCGTTCCGATGATCTGCATTTCGTCCGGTCCTGCCGTGGCCAGGTCGTTGAGGATGTCCAGAAAAAGCGCCACCGATTCGAATCCCCGCAGTCCGGGCAGCTGCAGCAGCCGTTCACGGACCCGGTCCACCACCTTTTCCGAGAAATGGAGACCTGCGACGGGCAGGCTCAGCATCTTCCGGATGGGCTGCATGTACTCGATTTCGAACAGCTGCCAGTTGGGCATGTCGCGGCTGAACTGCACCGCCACGGCTTCGCAGTCGATGTCGGCATAGGCTTCGTCGCGCTTGTAGCAGTGCGGAACGCCCGGGAAAATGATTATCAGGTCCTTCTCGGTGAAGTCGTCGGCCGTGCGGCCCGTGATGCGCGTACCCCTGACGTTCAGGGTCAGGCTCAGCATGTAGTCCTCGTGGAAATGCAGCGGCGGATCCGACTGTTTGTCGGACCAGTACTGCGTGATGAACAAGTCTTTTTCGGGACGAGGCGCAAGATCCTTTAAAACATATTTCATATGTCGAGACTTTTAAACAAATATACGAATAATCGGATATAAAATCAAAGCCCAGCCCGATTTAATGTTTCGGAGCGTCGTAGATAAATTACGACGAACCCGTCTCGGAATATGGAGACGGGTTCGTTGCAGATTGTAAGATAATTATTTACCGGTATGCGGACCGCTGTTTTTGAGGCTTGGCAACAGCGATCCTGCGTCCTGC
>CAKVKI010000289.1 GCA_934754975.1 uncultured Alistipes sp.
GACGACGCTGCCCACAATGGCTTTGCTATACTGCGCGGCCCAGCGGCGCATGGTCGTGGCGACCAGCCCGTCGGCCGGTTCGGCGACGCAGGCTGGACGCAGTTTGAATCCCGTGGCGAACATTTCGGGCAGCACGACGACATCGGCATCGGCCGCGGCCACGATCGGTTCCAGACGTTCCAGGTTCCGGGCGGTATGCTCCCACTCCATATCGACCTGGCAGATAGCTACGCGTACTCTCATAGAAAACTTTTCTTTTATAACAAATATATGAAATTTTCTTACAGATTGCACTTCCTGCAAGAAAAAAGCGGGACATCCTGTAAGACATCCCGCAAATTTCATACTATCCGCACATTCCGCCGCCGTCCTGCGCGGCGCACGCCGGCCTCAAGCGGCTTCAGCGCTCCCCGAGCCGCCACACGGTAACGGACGAAGCGTTGCTCCGCTGGTACAGTACCGACACTTTGCAGGGCACGAAGTCCGAAGCGCTGCATGTCCAGGCATCGACGAACTGCTGGGGGCTGCGCTCCGCGAGCGGGAACCACGTACTCTGCACCTGAATCATCACCCGGTGTCCGGCGCGGAACGTATGCGCAATGTCGGTCATGCGGAACGGCACACGGGTCGGAACGCCCGGCGTGAAGGCTTTGGGACGCGAGAAGCTGTCGCGGAAACGCCCCCGCATCACATCGCCGCGCACGAGCATCCGGTAACCGGACTGCTGATCGTCGTCGGGGAAAACGTCGATCAGCTTAACGATAAAATCGGCGTCGGTAGTCGAAAGAATCACCTCCAATTCGACATCGACGGGTCCCGCAAGGGTCATATCCCCGTCGAGCGGTTCGGTGACGAAAGTCAGCACGTCGGAGCGGTCCGACACGAAGCGCTGGTCGGCGACCATATACTCTTTGGGGCGGCGTTCGCCGAAAGATTCGATATAGGGCACGGGATTGGCCGGGTCGGAGGTATAGGAGGATGCGGAACTTTTGGCTGTCGGACGACGGGTTTCTAGACGTCCTCCGTCGGAGAGATAGAACGTGAGTTTACGCGCTTCGCGCGGCGTCCAGCGGTCGAAAGCATGCCAGCGGTTGTCGCCCGACGAGAAAACCGCGGCGGCAGGAAGCGGGTCCGCGGCGCCTTCGCCTTTGAGGTAATGGTCGAAGAAAGGGAGTTCGAAATGCTCCATATAGTATTCCCACGCCGCTTCGCGTCCGAAATCGAACGTCCCCAGTTTTCCGCTGCCGTTGCGCCATGCTCCGTGGGCCCACGGCCCCACGACCAGATGACACGGGGTTTCGGGACTCTGCCGGACCATGGCCCTGTAGAGGTTCCACGCCCCGAAACAATCCTCGGCGTCGAACGTTCCGCCGACGACCAGCACGGCCGGCTGTACGTTGTAGCAGGCCCGGCGCAGGTCGCGCGCCTGCCACCATACGTCGTAATCGGGATGTTCGGCCAGCTCCTCCCAGAAAGGATTGGGACGCTGAAGTTCCGTAAGTTCGGCCAGCGTCGCATGTTCCCTGAAAAACGTCCATTCGTCGGGCCGGGTCCGCTTCGACATCGGGGGCATCTTTTCGGTCGGAGTATGGCCCGGAGGGGTGTTCATGCCGCTCAGGAAACGGTAGGAATCGGTGAGCATCAGCACGCCGTTGTGGCGGACGTCGTCGCCCATGAACCAGTCGGTGACGGGAGCCTGCGGCGAAACGGCCTTTACCGCAGGATGGGTGCAGAGACCGCCCATCATGGCGTAGAAACCCGGATAGGAACTTCCGGCGAAGCCTACCCTGCCGTTGTTGTGCGGCACGTGCTTCACGAGCCATTCGACCGTATCGTAACTGTCCGTCGTTTCGTCCGTCTCGCCGTATCCAGCAGGGCGTATATGGACGAATTCGCCTTCGCTCATAAAGCGGCCCCGGACATCCTGCATGACGACGATATAACCGCGGTCGATATAACTGCGCATATAACCGCTCCCGAAGCCGCGGGGAAACTCGCCGGGACCGTAGGGAGCGCAGCCGTAGGGGGTGCGGAAAATAAGGATGGGGGCTTTGGCATCCGTTTTGGGCGTATAGACCGCGGTATAGAGTTTCACGCTGTCGCGCATCGCGATACGGCATTCGGCCTTGTCGTAGAGCGAACTGACAGGCTGGGCGCACACGGCGGCGGCAGCCAGCAGTCCTGCCCAGAGCAGGAGTATGAATCGGCGGAGTCTCATGAATCAATACTGTTTTTATGGTTAGCTTTTATAGATGGCAACCTGTCTCCGAGGAGGAGGAGGAGGAGGAGGAGGAGGAGGAGGAGGAGGAAGAGGAGGAGGGGCTTGTCGGTCATCTGAATTTTATGGTTAAAACACTATCCTTTGCCATTTTCAGAGTGTCTGCCCGTCTTTCCTTTAACAAGACTGCGGCATCTTTGCCGGAAACTCTGACATCGCATAGGTCCCAACAGGTGCGATCATACGTGAAATTTCCCAGTTTTTTCCGGCAAAAGCCTCTTTTTTCATAAATAACATAGGTGTGATGCCGGGGATTATATGCCCCGAGAGAGATATCGCTGATTATGTATCGGGTGTTCTCATATACATTTTTAGAGTTAAATGTCCATGCCATACAGAATAAGATAAAGAACCAAAACGGAATAAGCACCGCCACTCCCCAGTAATATACTCCCGAATAAATTTTCCACCACAGATAACGTCCGGCTGCTTTCGGCAATGTCAGATAAATCATTATGCCGGACAGTACGACCAGACAAGGTACATAGCAATTCAGCCCCCAGCCAAAATACAACTCTCCGAACGACAGGATGACGAATAGGATTGTCAAAGCCGCCGCTATCGCGTGTATCCAAACCGCTATCCGAAAGGTCGTCTGTTTTTTCAGGGTATCTCCCCTCTTTTCGATGTATCTGTTCAGGTGCAAATAGCCGATTAAAACAGGTATAGACAATCCGACAACAAACAATATCAGTTCGATTGGCATTTTCTCTATCGTTTCATGGCGCCGGCTAAATTCGGACGGCGCCTTGTTTGCAATATCTCTTTTTCTTCATAAAGATAGCTTTTTTCGGCCAAAATGCAAAAAGACACCCCAAAGCCCCGACAAAAGCACCATTTCTTCCAACGGGCAGGAGTGCGGCGTTTGGATTCGGCGGAAAATAAACGTATTTTTGCACCGTAAAATACCCATGACGACAATGCTCAGAGCAGGACGCACCCAGAAACTCACCGTAAGCCGCATCTCGGATTACGGATTATACCTTACGGACGAGGAGCAGAACGAGGTTCTGCTGCCCAACCGTTACATATCACTCACCGACAAACCCGGCGACGAAAAAGAGGTCTTCGTTTACCACGACTCCGAAGACCGGCTGGTGGCCACGACCGAAACGCCGCTGCTGCGCGTCGGCGAAGCGGGTTATCTCCGCGTCGTGGACAAGACGGCCCACGGGGCGTTCCTCGCATGGGGATTGTACGGCAAGGACCTCTTCCTTCCGAACCGCAACCAGCAGGGCGGCATCGTCGCAGGGAGGAGCTACATCGTCTACCTCTACGAAGACAGCGTGACGGGCCGGTGTGTGGCGACCTGCAAGCTCAAGAGCTTCATCAACAACGACAGCATCACGGTAGCTCCCCGTCAGGAGGTCGAC
>CAKVKI010000290.1 GCA_934754975.1 uncultured Alistipes sp.
TGTTGACGGCATGGTCATCGGCGGCCACGGCGACACGACGATGATTCCGCTCATCTCGAAAGCTACCGTAAACGGCGTTCCCGTTTCGCAGTTCGCATCGAAGAAAAAACTCGAAGAGGCCGTAGCCAACACGATGGTAGGCGGCGCAACGCTGACCAAGCTCATCGGCACGTCGGCATGGTACGCTCCGGGAGCCGCTTCGGCCATGATGGTGGAGGCGATCCTCAACGACCAGAAGAAGATGATTCCCTGCTCGTGTTTCCTCGAAGGCGAATACGGCCAGTCGGACATCTGCATCGGCGTTCCCGCGATCATCGGCCGCAAGGGTATCGAGAAGATCGTGAAGATCGACCTTTCGAAAGAAGAGGCCGAGAAGTTCGCAGCTTCGGCCGACGCAGTCCGCAAGACGAACAACGTACTCCACGAGATCAAGGCGATCTAGTTCCGCGCCAGATATACGACAAGGCCGCCCCGGGTTCCGGGGCGGCTTTTTGCTTTCCGGATGAAATTTTCCGCACCAAACAGGACATTCCGGCAACTTTTCGCTACATTTGTACAACCACATACGATTCTTCCCGGCTTCATACAAACAAACCACCTGCGAAAAACAGGCTTTAATAATTGTTTTTATGTACAAAATCTCCTTCTCCTTCAGACAGATGACGGCCATTCTTGCGACCGCCTTCATCCTGGGCTGCTCTTGCGGATGCAGCGACAACAACGAGCCGGGCAAAGGCCCCGATCCCGATCCGGACCCCGATCCCGACCCGGTAATCACGCTTACCGCCCCGGTCGAAGGAAAAGTCTTCTTCACGGAGGGCGAAAATGCGGATAACTATTACATAAGCCTCTACTGCGGAAAGATCGAGGTTTACACCTCGGACGAAGGCAGCGCATGGATTCCCTCCGATGCGGACAGCAAACTGCTCTACCTGGACCTCTATACCGCACCGAAAGAGAGTACTGACGAAATTCAGCAGGTTACCCTTCCGGAAGGCACCTACACCGTAGCGGACAACCAGAATCCGGGATCGGCTTATAAGAAGTTCACTTACGGCCTGTGGTATTTCGGCAAGACCATAGATTACGCCGACGCATCGAACGGCGCCGTCACGGTCAAACACACCGACAAAGGCTACCTGATCACGGCCGAATTCGAAATGGTGCGAACCGGCAATTCCGAAGCGCTCGACACGCAGAAATTCGCCTATGAAGGGGCGTTGAATTTCACCATCCAGAAAGATCCGGACCCCGATCCGGACCCCGACGATGAATTCCCGCCCGTCACCGAAGCGGTCAACACGACTTTCCTCGGAGCGGACATCAAATACCTCGGCATTCCGGCCTACAGCAGCCCGATCGACGTCTATGTGATCGACCTGTACGATGACCCGACCCCGCTGCCCGACGGCACGCTCGACGAAGGCAACGTACTCCGGCTGGAACTCTACACCGAGCATCAGGGTTACGTCCCCGGCGAGAAAAAACTGAAAATGCCTGCAGGGACCTACAATATGACCGACGGTTACGTTCCCGTCGCTGTAGGCATCGGCACGGGCGACCTGTGGGATTCGGGCTACGGATTCTTCCCCTACGGCTCTTATGTCCGCCACCTGGACGCCGACACCGAAAAAGTCTTCTACGGTTTCCTGGCCGACGGCGGCAATGTAAAAGTCGACTTCTCCGAGAGCGACAACACCTACACAATCACCGCCGACCTGAAAACGCGCGAAGGCATCGCCGTAAAAGGCGCCTATTCCGGCGCCGTCGATATCGTGAACGAAGCGCAGGAACCCGAACGCCAGACGCAGTCGCGCATCTACGAAGACAAAATTCTCGACCTCGCCAAAACCGCTTCGGCCGACGTAACGTTCGAAGGCACGTCTAAAAATCCATCGACCCATTTCTACAACATCTTCGCACAGGACCCGGAGTCCCGGCAGGGTTTCCAGCTCGAACTGCTGGCCCCGGTAGGCGAAATGGGACGCATCGCCGGAACCTACAAGCCCTCCGAAGTGCTGATTCCGCTCAAAATGCTTCCCAACACCTACATTCCCGGCGACATCCAGCTCGTTTCGGGCGGCGCGGCCATGATCGGCACGTGGGGCTATTATGAAACCAACGCCGCCGGCAAAGCCGTCGCTTACGCCCCGGCGCTGACGGGCGACATCGTCGTGAAAGAGACCGGGGGCGAAGGCGGAAAAACCGTTTACACCATCGAATACGTTCTGACCGACGACAACCTCGAAGAGCCGCACACCATGACGGCGAAGTTCGAAGGCGCCTTCGACATCACGGACAAGAGCGGCGCGGCATCCGCTCCGGCCGCCCGGCTGTCGGCCCCGGCCGGTAAACAGACACCCGCGGAGAAGCCCGCCGCCCGCCGCTTCAGCATCGCCAAGCGCCAAAAAGCAATGCGCAGGTAACAAAGCCAGCACCCGGAAAAATCCAGCAAAGGATTCCGGGCATACGGCACACCTCCGAAGCGGTCCGCAGGGACCGCCGCCGCACAAGAAAAGCTGCCCGGGTTCCGGGCAGCTTTTTCTGTCGGTCGCAGCAGCGCGGACTCAGAAACTGAACTTCGCGCCGACGAACCAGCTGCGGGGCAGCGACGGGCCGTAAATATAGCCCGAATCGCGGTCGACGCCCTTGTCGAAATCCTTCTGGTAGGCATTGAAGAGGTTCTGCACGCCGCCGTAAAGCTGCATGGTTATCTCCTTGTAAATACGCAGGTCGTACGACAGGCGGACGTTCATGTCGAAGAACGACGGCGTCGAAACGGCCACGTCCTGCCCTACACCTGATCCGGCCATATGCTGCACGAGCATCGAACCGGTGCAGGTTCCCGACAAGTCGGCCGTGAAGTTCCGGACCGGCTTGAACGACGCCGTGAAGTAGCCGTAAGCGTCGGGGGTGCGGAACATGCGGCGCACGGGCGGCACGGCCTCGTCCTCGCTCCACTGCTCAGGCTCCTTATAGCGGCTCTGCTGGAGGGTAACGCCCGCCTGCAGTTCGAACCAGCGGGTGAAAATCGCCCGCCCCTCGACATTGATACCGCGGACAGTGGCGCCCGAACCGTTGTAACGCTCCTTGATCTTGCCGCCGTCGGCCGTGTCTTCCAGGTCGCGCAGGGCGAAGACGTCGTCGAGAATCGTATAGAATCCCTCGACCAGCAGGTTGGTCTGCACCCTGCCGAAGTTGTGGTAGAGGTCGGCCGAAAGGCTCACGCTGTGCGAACGCTCCTCCTTCAGGTCGTCGGCGAGCCGGATGCGGACCCGCTCGCCACCCACCACGGCGATATGCATGTCCTCGTCGAACGCCTGCGGCGCCCGGTAGCCGCCCGCATAGCTCACGCGCAGGTTCACCTCCTCCGAAGGATTGAAACGAATATTTGCGCGGGGACTGAAAATCACGTGGTCCACCAGATTATGCTTGTCGAAGCGACCGCCGATCAGCAACGACCATTTCTTCGTTTTCCATTCGTTCTGCAGGTAGCCGCCCACGATATGCACGGTCTGGGCGGTGTTGATGTCGTAGCCGATCGAACGGTCGTTCAGGTCGTCGTAGCTGTATTCGCTGCCGAGCGTCAGTTCGGCAGGCATGAAAAGCAGTTTCTTGAACGCATGGATGTACTG
>CAKVKI010000291.1 GCA_934754975.1 uncultured Alistipes sp.
TCGGAATACATTTCGGCGGGATCGTAGGGAGCGGCAGCGACAAGATAACAAACTGTACGCACATAGGATCGCTAACCGTTGAAAATGCGGTATACACCGGGAATCTGCAAATGGGCGGCATCGTCGGACACTCTTCCTACAATATCTCAGGATGCAACCAAAACGGCGGAACGATCTCGGCAAATACACCTCAAGGCAGGAGCAATATCGGAGGTATCGTAGGTTACTATAATTCCGCTACGGCACAATTACACACCTGCCGCAATGAAAGCAACATCACCGCGACAGGCAAATACAGCTACACAGTCATGGCCGGAGCGCTGGCGGGCAACAACTTCGGCAAAGTTTACAGTTGCTCGACGTTCTCCGACGCCCTGACGATCACGGTAAACGGTACGGCGCAGTCGCCCGTGAAAGCGGTCGGCACGGGCAATGCCATCGACCAGACCGAACACACCGATTGATCCCGCACCCTCTCAAAACGCAAGCGGACGGCCCTTCAAGAAGGGCCGTCCGTCGTTTTATGGCGGCGGGAGACGCCGGGGCGTCAGCGGACGATTATTTCGGTATGTCCGTCGGCGCTGACGCTCTGCGATGCGCGGCAGTAGACGGTGGTAAGCGGGGGATTGCCGCCCGCATCGGCTTTAAGCCGGTCCGAGCAGGCGGTGAGGTCGAGCGTCACGAGCAGGTTGCCGCTGCAGTCGAGCAGGCGGAGCGCACCGGCGGACTTCAGGTCCAGGCGCGTGAGCGCATTGTCCGCGCAGTTCAGCTCCAGCAGGCCGCGCAGGCCGTCCAGATCGAGCGACGCGATCCGGTTACGGCTGCAATCGAGCGTCTGCAGCAGCGTACACTTGCGCAGGTCGAGCTGCGTGAGGTCGTTGCCGCTGCAATCGAGCTGTTCGAGCCGCGAAAATTCGCCGATTTCCCACATATGCGCGATGCCGAGGTCCGGGCAGTCCATTTTCAGGACGCGCTGCGCTTCATAGCGCGAAATGCGTCCGTCGTGATTGATGTCGAATTTCTCCAGACAGTAAGCTTCGAATGCGGGGTCTGCAAAAGTAATGTAAACGCGCTTGTTCTTATCGTCGCGCTCGTCCTCCGCAAGACCGCAGGCCGTGAAAAGCACAAACGCGAGAAGAGGACCGAGACGGATCATGGGTGTCAGATATTTACGTCGTCGTCGGAGTCGTCGCTGCCGCCCCCGTCGGAATTGCCGTCGTCCTGAATCTCGTCGGCGCCTTTGATTTCGTCGTCGTAGTAATCCTTGTCGTCGTCCTCGTGCGAATTGTCGTCGATCTTGACGTCGATCTTAACCATGTAGGCGATTTCATCCGTATCGAAAGGTACGGCATAGAAAAAATCTCCGTTGGGCTTATCCACGCGCATCATCGCTTCGGTGAATCCCAGCGGGTATTTTTGCTTGACGGCTTCCTGCAGTTCAGGAGTCAGGTTATGGAAGCTCGTTGCGATATGTTTCTTGATCATATTCTGTTTAGCCATAATAGTGCTTGGAAATTTTCTGCAATTATAAGCAAAATTTGCATATCGCGCCACATCTGTAATTTTTTTTTGCAATTTTTTTGATTTTGCAGGTAGTTCCGAACAAAATACGTACCTTTACGCAAGTTATACTTATATTATGATACGCGAGAGAATCGAAGAGCTGCGGCGGCAGCTCGAGTACCATAACTTCAGATATTACGTCGAAAACGCCCCCGAAATCTCCGACTTCGAATTCGACACGATGATGCGCGAATTACAGGACCTGGAGCGGGAACATCCCGAACTGGCCGACCCCAATTCACCTTCGGTGCGCGTCGGAAGCGACATCACCGCGGAGTTCCGAAGCGTGAAGCACCGGTTCCCGATGCTTTCGCTCGGCAACACCTATTCGCCGGACGAACTGCACGAGTTCATCGAGCGGATCGAGAAGGAGGCGGGCCCCACGGAATTCGTCTGCGAACTGAAGTTCGACGGCACGGCCATATCGCTCACCTACGAGCATGGCCGGTTGCTGCGCGCCGTAACGCGCGGCGACGGCACGCAGGGCGACGACGTGACGGCCAACGTCCGCACGGTGCGGACCGTACCCCTGCGGCTCAGGGGCGACGACTGGCCCGACTATTTCGAAATACGCGGCGAGATACTGATGCCCTACGCTTCGTTCGACAAGATCAACGCCGAGCGCGAGGCGGCCGGGGAGACGCTCTTCGCCAATCCCCGCAACGCCGCGGCCGGAACGCTCAAGCAGCAGGCTTCGGCGGTGGTCGCCCGGCGCGGCCTGGACTGCACGCTCTACCAGCTGGCGGGCGACGACCTGCCCTTCACGAACCATTGGCAAAGCCTGCAGAAGGCGCGCGAATGGGGATTCAAGATTTCGGACCAGATGCGCATCTGCCGCAGTGCGAATGAGATAGACGCCTTTATCGCCCATTGGGACGAAGCGCGCAGGGAACTCCCCTTCCCCACTGACGGCGTGGTAATCAAGGTAAACGATTTCGGCATACGGCGGCAGCTGGGATCCACGGCCAAAGCCCCGAAATGGGCCGTAGCCTATAAATTCAAGGCCGAGCAGGCTTTGACGCGGCTCGACAGCGTGACGTTCCAGGTGGGGCGCACGGGCGCCATAACGCCCGTGGCGAACCTCGAACCGGTGCTGCTGGCAGGCACGACGGTACGCCGGGCGACGCTGCACAACGCCGAACAGATGGCCCTGCTGGATATTCGCCCGGGCGACACGGTATACGTCGAAAAAGGCGGCGAAATCATACCCAAGATCACGGGCGTGGAGCTTTCGCAGCGGCCGGCCGACAGCAGGCCGTTCGAATACATCACGGTATGCCCCGAATGCGGCACGCCGCTGGTGAAGTACGAAGGCGAGGCGAAGCATTACTGTCCCAACCAGGGCGGATGCCGTCCGCAGATCATCGGGCGCATCATCCACTTCATCCGCCGTAAGGCGATGGATATCGAGGGGCTGGGCGAAGAGACCGTCGAACTGCTTTACGAGAACGGGCTGGTGCGCGACGTGGCCGACCTGTACGACCTGCAGGCTCCGCAGCTGGCGTGCCTGCCGCGGCTGGGCGAAAAGTCGGCCGACAACATCATCCGGAGCATCCGGGGATCGGTCGAAGTACCCTTCCGCCGCGTGCTGTTCGGACTGGGAATCCGTTTCGTGGGCGAAACTACGGCCAAGTATCTCGCGGAACATTTCCGAACGCTCGACGCGGTGATGAAAGCCTCGCGCGAAGAGCTGACCGAGGCCGACGAAGTGGGCGGACGCATCGCCGACGCCATTATCGAATACTTCGCCGACGAGAAGAACCTCGCCATCATCCGCCGCCTGCGCGATGCGGGCGTGAAGTTCGAAGCCGAAGCGCGCGAACTGGCGTCGGAGTCGCTCGCGGGAAAGAGTTTCGTGATTTCGGGCAAGTTCTCGAACCACAGCCGCGACGAGCTGAAGGAGCTGATCGAAATGCACGGGGGCAGGAACCTCGCGGCTGTATCGGCGAGTGTCGATTATATCGTGGCGGGCGAGAATATGGGGCCGGCGAAACTTAAGAAAGCCGAGAAACTGGGCGTGAAGATCATTTCCGAAGAGGATTTTACCGCCATGATCGGCAG
>CAKVKI010000292.1 GCA_934754975.1 uncultured Alistipes sp.
CCGGGTATTTCGCGCGGTCCACCTCGGCGAAGGTCAGCTGCGGATGGTTCAGGAAGTTGAACCGCTCGCCCGGTCGGTTTGCCCGGCGGGGGTACATCAGCGCCAGGCTGATCGGCATGCGCATGTCGGGCGTTCCGAGCTGGGCCTTGATCGCGCCGTCCTCGAATTCGACCATCGAATGGATGATCGACTGCGGATGCAGCACCACCGAGATTTTTTCGGCCGGCGTGCCGAACAGCCAGTGGGCTTCGATCACTTCGAATCCCTTATTGACCAGCGTCGAGGAGTCGATCGTGATCTTCGCGCCCATCTCCCACTGGGGATGGCGCAGCGCCTGCTCGGCCGTTACGCAGGCCAGCTCTTCGCGCTTCAGGTCTCGGAATGCGCCGCCGCTGCAGGTGATTATCAGTCGCCGTATGGGGGACTGTTCACCCGCCAGACACTGGAAAATCGCCGAGTGTTCCGAGTCGATCGGCAGGATCGGCGCACGTTTCTCGGCCGCCAGCCGCATCACGTATTCGCCGCCCACGACAAGCGACTCCTTGTTCGCCAGCGCGAGTTTCTTGCCCGCTCCGAGTGCGGCTACCGTGGGTGCGAGGCCCGCATAGCCGACCAGCGCATTGACCGCCACGTCCGAATCGCCGCCCGCCGCGACCTGCGCCACGGCCTCCTCTCCGGCGTAAACCTTGACGTCGGTGCCCTCCAGCGCGTCGCGCAGCGGGGTGTAATATCGTTTGTCGGCGATAACCGCCGTGTCTGCGTCGAATTCCCGCGCCTGCGCCGCCAGCCGCTGCCAGTTGCTGTTGGCCGTCAGCACGCGCACTTCGAAGAATTCGGGGTTCTCACGTACGATGTCGAGCGTCTGCACGCCGATCGAACCGGTCGAACCCAGTATTGCGAGTCGTTGTTTCATGCGGATTTATTGGAAGACGATATATCCTTCGGGATCGACGGGCTTGCCGTTGTTCCAGAGTTCGAATTCGAAGAGTCTCACCTCGCCCTCTTCGGCTTCGGCGTTGTAGCCGATCAGCTCGCCCGCGCGGATGGTCTGGCCTTTTGTCACCAGCGACTGCGAGAGTCCCTTGTAGACCGACAGCAGGTTCCCGGCGTGCTGCAATTCGACCATGTAACCCGTTTCGGGGGTCCACAGGCTCAGCACCACCGTGCCGTTGTCCACGGCCGCTATGCGGTCGCTGGCCGCCGCCGCGATGCGTATGCCGAAGTTGCCGTTGCGGATGTCGAAACGGTCGGTGATGATGCCTTCCACGGGTGTCGCCAGCTCGATCGCTTCGCGCACCGAGCGCCGCGAACCGCCGCTGCGGCCCGTAATGGCGTACTCCCCGTCGCCCTCCATCTGCGCCCTGAGTACCGAATCTTCGGGCGAAGGCATCACGAGTACTTTCGTAGCCCGCGTGCTGTCCGAATTGGCGAGTACCCGCGCTACGGGCGTCTTGCCCTCCATAATCAGGGCGATATTCTGGTTGTAGGTGAGCATGTCGTTCATCATGCGTTCCATCGAGTCCAGGCGGATGATGTTCTGCACCAGACTCTCGCGCGAACGGTCGGCTTCGGTGCGGTAGCCCGGCAGGAATTCCAGCACGGGACTGTACGCCACCAGCGTGAGGATGAGGATAAAGAGCAGCAGTACGAATGAAACGAATGCTGCGAAGATACTGGCCGGCGAGAGGTGCATGTGCCACTCTTCGCTGTTGTCCGTAGCGTTGAGCATGTTGAAGCGGCGTTTGCGGAAAAGACTGCGCCACCATGCCCGTATGTTTTTTAAAAATTTCATCAAACTATTGCATTATCCATGCAAAGATAACCAATTTCACAGAAAACCTTTGCGGAACGCGGTGAATTTTTTAACTTTGTAATCGTTTTGAATTTAACGCCAAAAACAGATAAAAAGTATGGTAAAACCTACATTACTGGTCCTTGCTGCGGGCATGGGTTCGCGCTACGGCTCGCTTAAGCAGATGGACGGGGTCGGCCCCAACAACGAGGCCATTATCGATTATTCGGTTTACGACGCGATCCGCGCCGGTTTCGGCAAGGTCGTATTCGTCATTCGCCACTCTTTCGAGAAGGAGTTCCGCGAGGTCTTTTCGGCCGAACGTTTCGGCGGCCGCATCGCCGTTGAATTCGTCTTTCAGGAACTGGATTACCTGCCCGAAGGCGCTTCGGTTCCCGAAGGCCGCGTCAAGCCGTGGGGCACGAACCATGCCGTGATGATGGCCGACGGGGCCGTACACGAGCCTTTTGCCGTAATCAACGCCGATGATTTCTACGGCGCCGAAGCCTACAAGACCATCGGCGACTACCTTTCGCAGCTCGGCGACAGCAAAAACCGCTACTGCATGGTCGCTTACGACCTGAACCGGACCCTTTCGGACAACGGCACCGTATCGCGCGGCGTCTGCGGCGTGGATGCCGAAGGCAACCTGACGTCGATGGTCGAGCGTACGCAGATCGAGCGCATGCCCGACGGCCGAATCCTCTTCCACGACGGCGGCGCCGACGAAGAGCTTGCCGAGGATACCCCCGTTTCGATGAACCTCTTCGGCTTCACGCCCGACTTCTTCGCCTACTCGAAGGAGTATTTCAAGACGTGGCTCGCCGAGAACAAGGAGAACCTCAAAGCCGAGTTCTACATCCCGACGATGGTCAATAAACTCATCGGCGAAGGCGCGGCGTCCCTGCGCGTACTCCGTTCGGCGGCCCAGTGGCACGGCGTCACCTACAAGGAGGACAAACCCGCGCTGATGGCCTCGATCGAGAAGATGATCGCCGAGGGTAAATATCCCCGCAACCTCTGGGCCTAGTCCCCGGTGTTTTCGTATGAATAAAGGGACGGCTTTCGGGCCGTCCCTTATTTTTTTGCCTTCCCCTCGTGTCGTCCTCTTATCTTCGTTCCGAAGTTTTGCCGCACCCGCTGCACACCCGCTGCACACCCGCTACACACTCGTTGCATACTCGTTGCACCCTCGCCGTACCCTCGCCGCACCTCCGTCAATACCCCGGCCGCGCCCCGGCCCCATTCCGTCCGGGCAGGACCTTCCGTACCTTTCATCCGTTCCGCAAAATAAAAAAACAGGACTCCGAAAAGTCCTGTTCCTTATTCTGTAAACAGCCGTCGAACAGTCGTCAGTCCAGAAATCCCTCCCGGACCAGCTGTTCCCTGATCTTCGTCCAGTCGGCCACCGGCCGTTTTACACCGTCCACAAACCGGATCGGGCATCCCAGGTTGCTGTCGTCGATATAGAGGTCCGCGTGAATCTTCGGCGACGAAGTCCAGCGCTGCTGCGACGGATTTTCGTTGATGGCGTAGAGCGGAATCTCCCGGTCCCGGAACCACTTGACGGCTTTGTCGAGCAGCTCTCCCGAGCGCATCGTATAGAGTATCAGCCGGCATCCGTTGTCGGAGAGTTCCTTGAGTACGGAAACAGCGCCTGCGTCGTCCCCGATTTCGGGATAGGCGTGCGTCACTACCGTGCCGTCGAAGTCCACGGCGATCAATGCATTGTGTATAGCCATTTTATTTCTTTACTTTACGTGCGAGTTTACTGAAGAAAAGCTTGATCCGCTTGCGGTAGCTTACGTCC
>CAKVKI010000293.1 GCA_934754975.1 uncultured Alistipes sp.
GCCAAACACCATTTCGATGAGATCCATTACCTCGATATCGTGGACTGCAACGCCGGCAATCACGGCATGGCCTTCGCCACGAACTTCAACCCCGAGATCAACATCCGCGAGGTGACGCAGAAGGGCCGCTATTACGAGAACGGCGAGTGGGTCGTCACCGAGCCGCACGAAATCCACCGTCCGCTCAACTATCCCGGCATCGGCGAGCGCGAATCCTATGTGATCTACCACGAGGAACTCGAATCGCTCGTCAAGAACTATCCGACTATCAAACGCGCCCGTTTCTGGATGACCTTCGGTCAGGAGTACCTCACGCACCTGCGTGTGATTCAGAATATCGGCATGGCGCGCATCGACCCGATCATCTACAACGGCGTCGAGATCGTTCCGATCCAGTTCCTTAAGGCGGTGCTGCCCGATCCCAAGTCGCTCGGCGCCAATTACCACGGGCAGACCTCGATCGGCTGCCGCATCCGGGGCGTCAAGGACGGCAAGGAACGTACCTACTATATTTATAATAACTGCGACCACGAGCAGGCCTTCAAGGAGACCGGCACGCAGGCCGTCAGCTTCACCACGGGCGTTCCCGCGGCGCTCGGCGCGTCGATGTGGGCCAAGGGCCTTTGGCGCGGCGCCGGAGTCTTCAACGTCGAGGAGTTCGATCCCGATCCGTTCCTGGCCGAACTGGGCGAACAGGGGCTTCCGTGGCACGAGCTTTTCGATACGGATATCGAACTCTGATCCGAAGACGGATTCCGATATTTTTCCCGCAAGGCGCAGACAGACGATTCTGTTTGCGCCTTTTCTCATGCCCGGCCGCCCGTTTCCCGGCGTGAATTGCGGCAGGATTTTGTATTCCGGCAGAAAAGCAGTAACTTTATTATGTCACTAACCTTGTAACTATGAAACGCCTGATTCTTCTCGCGCCGGCCCTTCTCTGCTGGTTTGCGCTCTTTGCCGGTTCCGATACTTACCGGGTCACGGCCCGGACATTGAATGTGCGCAGCGCGCCGGACAAGGATGCGCGTGTCGTATCCGCCGTGCCGCAGGGTGAAATATTGGAAGTCGAAGAGCTTACAGGCGACGGCTGGGCGCGTATCTCTTGGCACGGCTCCGATGCTTATGTCAGCGTCGGGTATATCGAAAAAACCGATTCCGCAGCCCCGGGCAAAGTTGCGGAAAGCAGAGCGCCCCTTTGGAATTTCCGCGGCGGGTACGTTCCCGAAGTGCCGCGCCGCTGGCTGGTCAATGCCGTTTTGCTGCTGTCGGTGCTTCTGCGGCTGGTCGTCAAACCCATCAGACACGGACTTCCCGAGAAATGGTGGCCCGGTGCGCTGCTTTTCGTCCTGCTGTGCGGCTGTGAAATCTACTCCGTGCTTATGCTCGGCGGCGATTGCATCTGGTTCTGCCTGCCCGGCGAAGTGGGCTTCTTTTGGATGATCGTCAATTTTTTCCTTTTCGGGCTTGTCATTTTGAATCAGCTGCTCTGTTATTTTACGCTCCTGGCGGCTATGTCCGATAAAAAGGTCAGCCGGCGCGTCCGTTGGGATTGGGGCCTTTTGTCGTGGCCCGTCCTCGTTATCGCCTAGTTTGTGCTGGGATCCGGCTGGACGCTCATTATTCTCTGCGCATTTCTTTTGTTCCAGCTCGGATTCATCGTCTGGATAATCTGGCAGTTCGCCGGGGCGGGAAATCTGCCGACAGGCCTTTTTGCCCTTTTCTTCTATCTTTTGGGGACTGCGGCCATCCTGGGGCTCTCCGTACTCTATCTGCCGTTGCTGCTTATCGCCGGAGCCGTTGTACTGGGGCTGAAGATAATCTCGGTATGCACCGCCGACCGTATCATAATCGTCGATAGATATTGAAACAGGGCATTTCCCATTGTGCCGAAGGTGACCCGGCACCTCCGCCGTAATTCCGTCCTTTATCCGGGGATTCATTTTTTCGGCTGATCGTGTATAATATATGATACAATTTTATTATCTTTGACTATCGATTAACCCACTTGACAGTTATGAAAATGAAATGTATCCTATCTACGCTCGGTGCGCTTATGCTTTGCACGGCGTCGGCTTTCGCACAATCTGCGAATAAGCATGAAAAAACGGAATTCAACCCGCATTGGTTTATGCAGGTGCAGGCCGGAGCGGCCTATACGCTCGGTGAAGGTCCGTTCGGCAAACTCGTATCGCCCGCCGCGGCACTGTCGGCCGGGTATCAGCTCTCGCCCGTCTGGGGACTGCGCTTCGGCCTGAGCGGCTGGCAGAGCAAGGGCGCATGGGTTTCGCCCCAAAGCGCCTACCAGTACAAATACCTGCAGGGCAATGTCGAAGCCATGCTCGACCTGGCCAATCTTTTCGGCCGCTTCAATCCCCGCCGGACGGTCAATCCCTTCCTGTTTGCCGGTGTCGGCCTGAACGGAGCATTCGACAATGACGAGGCCAATGCCCTGAACGACAGCGGCTATAAACTGGGCAACATTTGGTCCGGAAGCAAAGTGTTCGTTGCGGGCCGTCTGGGGCTCGGTGTGAATTTCCGCCTTTCGGACTGCGTGCTGCTGGGCGTGGAAGTGAATGCCAACATGCTCTCCGACAAGTACAATTCGAAGAAAGCCGGCAATCTCGACTGGCAGTTCAACGCGCTGGGCGGCTTCACGTTCCGCTTCGGCAAGAACCATAAGAAAGCCTGCACGGCGGCGGTCGTTCCCGCTCCGGCTTCCTCGCCTGCGCCTGTGTCTGAACCCGCACCCGCTCCGGCCGAGGAGAAACCTGCGGTGAAGGAGACGCCTGCTCCGGCTCCTGCGGCCGTGGCCGAAAAACCTGCCGAACTGCGTGAGGACATCTTCTTCAGAATCGGTTCGTCGCAGATACGCGCTTCCGAAGAGCCCAAGGTCGGTTCGCTGATCGAATACCTGAAAGCCAATCCCGAAGCGAATGTCGAAATCGTCGGTTATGCCGATGCCGCGACCGGTTCGCATGCCGTCAATCTGAAAATTTCCAAGCTGCGCGCCGAGAGCGTCGCCGCCGCCCTGAAGAAGGCCGGTATCGCCGCCTCCCGCATCAGCGCCGAGGGCAGGGGAGATACCGCTCAGCCGTTCCCCGGCATCGAGAAAAACCGCGTCAGCATCTGTATCGCGAAGTAGGGGACTGCTCCCTTACCAGCTTGCAGCGGCTGTCTGACAACTCCCCGAAATTGAAAATCACCCCTGTCAGAGTTTGTTCTGACGGGGGTGAAATCGTAAAAATCGGACTTGTTGGACTGCCCGTTTTTTTACGTTATTCCGGCCGTTTCTGCCCGCCGAAAGTCGTCTGTTGTCTTGTCTTGCTTCTTTATCTGTCCGGCAGTTCCCTATTCCGTGTGTCGTCTCCGCTTTAGCTTTCCGTTTTTCTTTCTCCGGTCTGCCCGGCGGCGGGTTTCACATCATCTCCCTTGCCGGCCTAAGTTTCCTGCGTTCCTGTTTCGATTTGCCGCCGTGTCGTCGGACGGCTAAGTATAAATACCTATTTCATTGAAATTCCCGGCTGAAGCCGCGTAGTTTTAGCAGGGAAATTGCTACTTTTGCAACTGTTTTGAAATAAAACGACTCGATGATTGACTTC
>CAKVKI010000294.1 GCA_934754975.1 uncultured Alistipes sp.
TTCGAAAAATATCCAT
Organism: uncultured Alistipes sp.; assembly: GCA_934754975.1. Classification (GTDB taxonomy): domain Bacteria; phylum Bacteroidota; class Bacteroidia; order Bacteroidales; family Rikenellaceae; genus Alistipes. Next base: position 17 of record CAKVKI010000294.1, read on the forward strand.
GTTTTTTCACAGATGAATCAAGCGATAAACCTGACAATCTTTATCCAAAGTCCCCCTTATCAAAGGGGGATTCAGGAGAATTATCAATATAGTTCGCCGCATGGTCAAGCACTAAAGCATGGTTTAGTGCTTGAAATGCCTTTCGCCCGTAAATACCATGGCTATGCCCTTCTCGTCGGCTTTCTTGACCGAATCTTCGTCACGCACCGAGCCGCCCGGCTGTACGATCGCCGTCACGCCGTATTCGGCGGCCAGCGTCACGCAGTCGTCGAAGGGGAAAAAACCGTCCGAAGCCAGCACCAGCCCTTCGGTAACGCCCGCGGCATGCGCCTGCCTGAGGGCGATCTCGGCCGAACCGATACGGTTCATCTGGCCTGCGCCGACGCCCAGCGTCCGGCCGTCCTTCACGACCACGATGGCGTTCGACTTCACATGCTTGACGATATGCCAGCCGAAGTTCATGTCGTCCATCTGCTCCGCTGCGGGTTTCGCCGCCGTCACGCACATATCGGCCGTCACGCTCTTCGTCTCCACGTCGAGGTCCTGCACCAACAGACCGCCGTTCACGCTGACGTACTGCTTCTGCCCGACGGCGCCCTGCTCCATATCGACCTCCAGCAGTCGCAGGTTTTTCTTCGTGCAAAGCACTTCGAGCGCGCCTTCGTCGAATTTGGGGGCCATGATGATTTCGAGGAAAATCGGCTTCATCAGCTCGGCCGCCTCCTTCGTAACGGTGCGGTTCGTCGCCACGATGCCGCCGAAAATCGACACCTTGTCGGCTTCATAGGCCTTGGTCCACGCTTCCAGGACATCCTTTCCTACCGCCGCACCGCAGGGATTCATATGCTTCAGTCCCACGCAGAACGGCTTGTCGAACTCGCGCACGATGCACAGCGCGGCGTTGGCGTCCTGGATATTGTTGTACGACAACTCTTTGCCGTTGAGCTGTTTGGCAAAAGCCAGCGAATAGGGAACCTTTTTCTCCTCGCGGTAGAATCGGGCCGACTGGTGCGGGTTCTCGCCGTAACGCAGCGACTGCACGAGGTCGAATTCGAGAAACAGCTTCTCATTGAGTCCGGCCTGCGCACGCATGTAGGTCGCGATCATCGAATCGTACTCGGCGGTATGGGTATAGGCCTTGGCCGAAAGTTTCAGGCGCGTAGCCTTCTCGGTATTGCCGCCGGCGCGGATTTCGTCGAGAATCTGCGCATAGTCCGCAGGATCGCAGACCACCGTCACGTCGGCCCAGTTCTTGGCCGCCGAACGCAGCATCGAGGGACCGCCGATGTCGATATTCTCGATGGCGTCCTCCATCTTCACGTCGGGCTTCGAGATCGTCTCCCGGAACGGATAGAGGTTCACGCAGACCATGTCGATAAATTCGATCTTATTCTCCTTCAGCGCCTTCAGGTGTTCGGGATCGTCGCGGCGGGCCAGCAGGCCGCCGTGTACGTTGGGGTGCAGGGTCTTGACGCGGCCGTCGCAGATTTCGGGAAATCCCGTCACGTCGCTGATGTTGATAACCTCGACACCGCTGTCGGCCAGCAGTTTCATCGTGCCGCCCGTAGCGATCACCTCCCAGCCCAGGGCACGCAGGCCCTTGGCGAAATCAACGACACCCGTTTTGTCGCTGACACTTATCAATGCTCTCATTTGTTACTATTTTATTTCGATATTTTCCGAATGAAAATTACTGTAATACCTGCCTTCCACCGCCGTAAACCGCAGTACGCTGTAGTCCGGATCGTCCACGCCCTGCGGATAATACTCCGTATCGCCTTCGCGCCAGATCAGCCGCCGGCTCGCAGCGTCCTCCAGCACCTCCATCGTCCCGCGGAGCATCAGCCCCTCGAAAGAAGCTACGTCGCAGAAATAGACGGCCGCCTTGGGATTGCGGCGGTATTGCGCCGCACGCATCGACGAGGTGTTGGTCGTAAAGTAGAAGACCTCAAGCCCCTCCCGTATGCGCGGTGCCAGCATCGCTTTCATATTGGGAAAACCCTCGGCATCGACCGAGCCAATAAAGGCGACGGCCTGCCGGTCGATCAGCGATTCGAGCGTATTCAATACGACACTCATGGATTGAGCAGTTTTTTTATCGTTTCGACATAAAGCGGATATTCCACCGCATGAATCCGGGCTTCCAGCTCTTCGATGTCGTCACCGTCGTACTCGAACGCCCGCTGGGCGATGATCCGTCCGCCGTCGAGCGTTGCATCGACATAGTGGATCGTCACCCCGAACACCTTGACGCCGTATTCCATCGCCTGTTCGATGGCATGCGCTCCGCGGAACGCCGGCAGCAGCGAGGGATGGATATTGACGATCCGTCCTCCGTAAGCCTCCAGCAGTACGTCGCCGATGATGCGCATATATCCCGCCAGGCAAACCAGTTCCACGCCCGCGGCATCGAGCAGCCGTACGATTTCACGTTCGTAATCGGCCTTCGAAGCATACTCCTTCGGCGCGAAGGCAAACGTTTCGACACCGTGCGCCGCGGCGCGTTCGATAACCCGCGCTCCGGGCTTGTCGCAAACCATGAGCGCCACTTCGCCCCCGGTCACGCCCTGCTCGCAGGCCGAGACGATGGCTTCGAAATTGGTGCCGCTGCCGCTGGCGAAAACCGCTAGGCGTCGCACAACTTTAGCGGATTACGACACCTTCGGCGTCGGTTACACGTCCTATCACCGAGGCTTTCTCGCCCTGCGCGGCCAGGATTCCGATGGCCTTGTCCGCCTCCGACGCATCGAGGGCGATGACCATGCCGATACCCATGTTGAAGATGTTGAACATCTCGCGGTGCGCCACCTTGCCGTACTTTTCGAGGAAGCGGAACACGGGAAGAATCTCCCATGCACCCTCTTCGATTTCGAGTCCCTGCCCGTCGTGCAGGATGCGGGGAATGTTCTCGTCGAATCCGCCGCCGGTGATGTGGCTGATGCCGTGTACCTCGCAGTTGCGGATCACCTCCAGCACCTGCCGGACATAGATTTTGGTCGGAGTCAGCAGCACCTCGCCCAGCAGTTTGTTCGACAGCTCGGGATATACCTCGTGCAGGTCGAAGCAGTTGTCGGCGACGATCTTGCGCACAAGGCTGAAGCCGTTGGAGTGAACGCCGCTCGACGCAATGCCGACCAGCACGTCGCCCGCCTTGACTTTCGAGCCGTCGATCAGTTTCGATTTCTCGACCACGCCGACCGTAAAGCCCGCAATGTCGTACTCGCCCTGCGCATACATACCCGGCATCTCGGCCGTCTCGCCGCCCACCAGCGCACAGCCGGCCTGGCGGCAGCCCTCGGCCACACCGCTGACGATGGCTTCGATCTTCTTCGGTTCGTTGTGGCCCACAGCCACGTAATCGAGGAACACCAGCGGTTCAGCACCCTGCGCCAGCACGTCGTTCACGCACATGGCCACGGCATCGACGCCGATCGTGTCGTGCTTGTCCATCTCGAACGCCAGCTTGAGCTTGGTGCCCACGCCGTCGGTGCCGCTCACCAGCACCGGCTCCTTCACGTTCAGCGCCGAAAGGTCGAACATGCCGCCGAAGGCGCCGATATTGC
>CAKVKI010000295.1 GCA_934754975.1 uncultured Alistipes sp.
CTTTCAAGGAGGTGCTGGCCGAGAAGGGCATCATCTTCTGTTCGATTTCCGAAGCGCTGCGCGACTTCCCGGACCTGGTGAAGAAACACCTCGGCAGCGTCGTGCCCTATACCGATAATTTCTACGCCGCGCTCAACGCTGCGGTCTTCTCCGACGGTTCGTTCTGCTACATTCCGAAGGGCGTCCGCTGTCCGATGGAGCTTTCGACCTATTTCCGCATCAACGCCGCGGGAACGGGGCAGTTCGAACGTACGCTGATCGTGGCCGACGAAGGGGCTTACGTGAGCTATCTGGAAGGTTGTACGGCTCCGCGACGCGACGAAAACCAACTGCATGCCGCTGTGGTCGAGATCATTGTCGAGAAAGACGCCGAGGTGAAATATTCGACGGTGCAGAATTGGTATCCGGGCGACAAGGAGGGCCGGGGCGGCATCTATAATTTCGTTACCAAGCGCGGTATCTGCCGTGAAAACGCCCGCCTGTCGTGGACGCAGGTCGAGACCGGGTCGGCGATTACGTGGAAATACCCGAGCTGCATCCTTGCCGGCGACAATTCGGTGGGCGAGTTCTACTCGGTGGCCATGACCAACAATTTCCAGCAGGCGGACACCGGTACGAAGATGATTCACATCGGTCGTAACACCCGCAGCCGCATCGTGTCGAAAGGTATTTCGGCAGGGCGGAGCGAGAACTCCTACCGCGGCTTGGTCCGCATGGCGAAGGGGGCCGAGAACGCCCGCAACTACTCGCAGTGCGATTCGCTGCTGATCGGCGACAAATGCGGGGCGCATACCTTCCCCGTGATCGACAGCCGCAACCGCACGGCCGTGGTCGAACACGAAGCCACGACGTCGAAGATTTCGGACGACCAGCTCTTCTACTGCAACCAGCGGGGCCTTTCGACCGAGGACGCCGTGGGGCTGATCGTGAACGGCTATGCCCGCGAGGTGCTGGCCAAACTGCCGATGGAATTCGCCGTCGAGGCGCAGAAACTGCTTTCGATAAGCCTCGAAGGTTCGGTCGGATAACGGTTGCGGAAGATGAAAGTGCTGGTAATCAACGGCAGTCCGCGGCGCAACGGTCTGGTCTCGCAGATGCTGGAGCATATTGCCGGCAATCTGCCGGAGACGTGCGACGTCGAGCGTGTTTTCGTCCATGACCTGGCTGTAAAACCCTGTACGGGGTGTATGAGCTGCCGTTCGAAACTCCGGTGCGCGCTGCCCGAAGACGATGCGCACCGCGTTGCGGAGACGGTCCGCACGGCGGATGCGCTGATTATAGGTTCGCCCTGCTATTGGGGCAATATGAACGGGGCCCTGAAAGTGCTGTTCGACCGGTCGGTCCATGTGATGATGGGCGAGAAGGAGAACGGGATGCCGGTGGCGCTGCACAAGGGACAGCGGGCCGTGCTGGTGGCGACCTGCAACACGATATATCCGTTCAGCGTGTTGTTCAACCAGACCCGCGGGGTGTTCCGGGCCCTGCGTGAGATACTCAGATGGAGCGGTTACCGCATTGTCGGCACCGTGGCCAAAAGCGGCTGCCGCAAAGACGGCAGGCTGACGGACCGGGAGATTGAAAAATGTAAAAAACTGGCAAGAAAGATATGTTAAGCGTAAAAAATCTGCATGCGTCGGTCGACGGCAAAGAGATCCTGCGGGGCATCGACCTCGAAGTGAAAGCCGGCGAGGTGCATGCCATCATGGGGCCTAACGGCTCGGGTAAGTCGACGCTCGCGGCGGTGCTTGCGGGCAATGAGAAATTCACGGTGACCGAAGGTTCGGCTACGTTCCTCGGACGGGACCTGCTGGATATGCCGATCGAGGACCGGGCGCGTCTGGGCCTGTTCCTGGGTTTCCAGTATCCGGTCGAGATTCCGGGCGTCACGATGGCCAATTTCATGAAGCTGGCCGTGAACGAGCAGCGCAAGTTCCGCGGCGAGGAGCCGCTGACGGCCGCCGAATTCCTGAAACTGATGCGCGAGAAGAGCGCCGTCGTGGAGCTGGATTCGAAACTGATGTCGCGCGCCGTGAACGAGGGCTTCTCGGGCGGCGAAAAGAAGAAAAACGAGATTTTCCAGATGGCGATGCTCGATCCGAAGCTGGCTGTTCTGGACGAGACCGATTCGGGACTCGACATCGACGCCCTGCGCATCGTCGCTACGGGCGTTACGAAACTTCGCACGCCCGAAAACGCCACGGTGGTCATTACGCACTACCAACGATTGCTGGATTACATCGTGCCCGACGTCGTGCATGTGCTTTATAAGGGCCGCATTATCCATACGGGCGACAAAACGCTGGCCCTCAGACTCGAAAAGGAGGGCTACGACTGGCTGATTAACGATTACAAGGAATGACGGCGATACTCGATATAATCCGTGATTTCCGCACGGTGCAGGGCGAAGTGTTCCGGATTTCCGGAACGCAGGACGAGCCTTATGCGTCGGTCGATCCCCGGCATATGCGCATCGAAGTTGCGGCGGGCGGTTCGGTCCGCATCGTGGTGGTGCATACCGCGCCCGACATGTCGTCGCTGGAAATCGTCGTGGGGGAGGATGCCAGTCTCGAAATAACGGAGGTGTTCCTCGCCGAAACTTTCGCAGAGGTGGCGGTGAAGCAGTTCGCACGCAGCCTGTGCCGTCTGACGGCCGTGCAGCTGACGAGCGCCAATGCCTCCTATACGATCGACCTTGACGGCCGCGATGCCGAGAATATGCTGGGCGGGGTGTTCCTCGCCGGCGGCGAAGAACACTGCGTCGTCAAACTGCGCACGAACCATAACGTGCCCGACTGCCGCAGTAATTCCTATATCAAAGGCGTTGCGGGCGGTTCAGCGCGCGGCGAGTTCTGCGGATTGGTTTATGTGGCGCCCGATGCGCAGCATACCGACGCGCAGCAGCAGAACCGCAACATCCTGCTGAGCGAGACGGCGCATATCACGACCCAGCCCCAGTTGGAGATATATGCCGACGACGTGAAATGTTCGCACGGCGCGACGGTGGGGCAGATGGATTCGGATGCCGTGTTGTATATGCGCCAGCGCGGCCTGAGCGAGGGACAGGCCCGGCGGCTGCAGATCGAAGGTTTCGTGGGCGACGTCGTGCGCCGCTGCGGGGTGGAGCTGTTGTGCGAAACGATGATGGAGGCCGTTACGGCCAAAATGGAAAAATTGTGACCATGTTCGACGTTGAAAAAATACGCGGGGAGTTTCCGATTCTCGGACGCGAGGTTTACGGCAAACCGCTGGTTTACCTCGACAACGGAGCCACGGCCCAGAAGCCGCTGGCGGTGATCGAGATGATCGATTATCTCAACCGGGAACTCAACGCCAATATCCACCGCGGGGTGCATTACCTCTCGGAGGAGGCCACGACGCTCTATGAAGCGTCGCGCGAACGCATCCGCGCCTTTATCGGGGCGGCGGAGAAGGAAGAGGTGATTTTCACGGCCGGCGCGACGGCTTCGCTCAATACGGTAGCCTATGCGTGGGGCGAAAAATTCGTCCGGGCGGGCGACAACATCGTCGTCAGCGAAATGGAACATCACTCCAATATCGTTCCGTGGCAGATGC
>CAKVKI010000296.1 GCA_934754975.1 uncultured Alistipes sp.
GGGTACGTTCTCCATGTCGTACGTATACGCATAGTAGGGACTCGCAAAACTGAAGTCAAAGAACCGGGGCCGCCGGAAAAAATTCATCGGCAGCGAAGCCTGTCCGAGAGCGCCCTGCGCGATGTCGCCCACCTCTTCGCGGTAGAACGGGTAGTCGATGCGCCAGTCGGTCAGCGTCGTGTCCAGCGGGCCGATCTCCACGCGGTTGTAGTCGCGCTTGATGTTCCACCGGAAGTTGTTCAGGGCACGGACGGAATCGCTGAAAAAATAGGATTCGAGCGGCTTGCGTATCTTACGTTCCTTCTTGGTCGTGTCCTGCGGCTGCTGTTCGCCCTCCTCGCCCTCTTCCTCGGGCTGTTCGTACGGATTGTTACCGTACAGATTTCCCGTCTGCCCGCGCTGCTGCGCGCGCATCAGCGTCTTGGCGTCGAAACCCTGCGAACGGACGATGCCTGGCACTGTGAGGAACAGACCGAGCAAAGCTGTCAGCAATATTCTTTTCGTCAATCTCGACATAGGACGGGACTCCGCGGCAAAGGTAATTAAAAAATTTTAAATATGCAATTATTCCTCAGGGCAAGCCGCTGAGTCATGGTTCTTTAGCGTCACAATCCAGTTTACGGCCGAGACGACGATGTAAAGCAGGATGATAATCGGAACGGCCCGAACACCCAAGGCGACCAACAGGACAACGGAGAGCGCAATAAAGAGGTAGCGGATTTCGTTGCCTTTAAAAGAAAAACTCCGGAACTTGAAAGCGAACATCCTCACAGGCGATATGAGCAGCCACGACATGACCGGCATCAACAGCAGCACCCAGCAGCCCAGACTGAAGCCTGTTTTGGCGTTCATCCAGCCCAAAGCAGCGAAGAACAGCGCATTGGCCGGAGTCGGCAGGCCGCAGAACTCGGTGTGCTGCGTTTCGTCGATATTGAACTTCGCCAGCCGCAGCGCCGAAAAGGCCGCCACCACGAAACAGAGGACACTGCCGCCGTAACGCATCCACGGTTCGGCATCGGCCGCAAGCGCATCGTTCCACAGCACGAAAAGCACCGAGGCCGGAACGAATCCGAACGAAACCATGTCGGAAAGCGAATCCAATTGGACGCCGATGGCCGAAGGACACTTCAGCAGACGGGCGGCGAAACCGTCGCAATAGTCGAAAACGCCTGCGGCGACGGTGAGCCAGAAAGTCAGCTCCAAATCGCGGTAAACCAACGCCGAAACCGCCGCAAACGAGCCGCAGAGCAGGCTCGAAAGGGTCAGCAGGTTGGGTATGGTGAACAATTTTATTTTCATCGGGGACCTAAAAATATTTATTCCAGCAACAGGCGGCAAAGTTACAAAATATTTTTATCTTTGTCTCACTTAATTCCATATTATAACTTATGGCAAGCAACAAATATTGTGTTATCATGGCCGGCGGCATCGGTTCGCGCTTCTGGCCCAAAAGCCGGCAGTCGATGCCCAAACAGTTTCTCGACATACTGGGAACGGGAAAATCGTTTATCCGCCACACTTACGAACGCTTTGCAAAAATCGTCCCTGCCGAGAATTTTCTCATCGTGACGAACTACAAATACAAGAATCTCGTACTCGAACACCTCCCCGAAATCAGCGAAAAACAGATACTCTGCGAACCGATCGGCCGCAATACGGCCCCCTGCATCGCTTATGCGGCCTACACGCTGCTGAAGCAGAACCCCGACGCAGAGATGATCGTCACGCCGGCCGACCACCTGATCCTCAACGAAGACGACTTCCGGCAGATCATCGGCGAGTGTCTCGAATTCGCCGACAGACACGACGCCCTGCTGACCGTCGGCATCAAGCCGACACGTCCCGATACGGGCTACGGCTACATCCAGGTTTCGGACACCAACGTCATCAGCAAAGTCAAGTGCTTCACCGAGAAACCGAACCTCGAACTGGCGCAGACGTTCCTCCAGACCGGGGAGTTCTTCTGGAATTCGGGCATCTTTATCTGGAAGGTGCAGACGATCGTCGAAGCGTTCCGGAAATACCTGCCCGAACACCACGCCATGTTCAGCGGCGTGATGAAGGCGCTGGGCACCGACGCCGAGAAAACCACCGTCGAAATCGTCTTCTCGGAGTGCCGCGCCATTTCGATCGACTACGGCATCATGGAGAAGGCCGACAACGTATATGTCCGCTGCGGCGATTTCGGCTGGAGCGACGTGGGCACCTGGGGGTCGGTCTACCAGCATTCGCGCAAGGACCGTTACGCCAACGCCGTGCCCGAGCAGGGATGCTACCTTTACGACACGCGCAGCAGCATCGTTTCGCTGCCCAAGGACAAGGTGGCCGTCATCAGCGGCCTGAAGGAGTACATCGTCGTGGACACCGACGACGTGCTGATGATCTGTCCCCGCTCCGAGGAACAGAACATCAAGAAATTCATCGACGAAGTCAAATTCCACAACGGGGACAAATACATCTGACGCATCCGGGCCGACGGCCCGCATATACCGGCATCCATATGTCCGAACTATACGACATTTTCCGGCGGCATCCGCACATCTCGACCGACACGCGCCGCATCGAGCCGGGGGCTGTTTTCTTCGCCCTGTACGGGGCGACTTTCGACGGCAACCGCTTCGCCGCCGACGCACTCTCCAAAGGCGCGGCATACGCCGTCGTGGACGATCCCGCAGCCGCCAGCGGCGACCGCACGGTACTTGTCGGCGACACGCTCGAAGCCCTTCAGGAGCTGGCGCGCGAACACCGCCGCGAACTGGCGATCCCGATTCTCGCCATTTCGGGCAGCAACGGCAAAACCACGACCAAGGAGCTGGTGAGCCGCGTGCTGGCCGAACGTTTCGAAGTCTACGCCACGCACGGCAACCTCAACAACCATATCGGCGTGCCGCTGACACTGCTCGCCATGACCCGCGACACCGAATTCGGCGTGGTCGAAATGGGAGCCAGCGCCTGCGGCGAAATCGCCCTGCTGGCATCGGTCGCCGAACCCAATTACGGCATCCTGACCAACATCGGCCGTGCGCACCTCGAAGGATTCGGCGGCCCGGAGGGCATCCGCCGCGGCAAGGGCGAACTGTTCGACTACCTGGCCGCGAACGGCGGCCGCGCTTTTGTGCCGCGCGAAGACGAAACGCTGACCAACATGGCCGCGGAGCGCGACGGACTGGCCGCGGAATATTACTCCGTAACACTGGCCGACGGCATCGGACACCATCTGGAAGGAGATTACAACCGCTTCAACATCGCGGCGGCCGTGGCCGTGGGCCGCTACTTCGACATCGACGGCGAACGCATCCGCCACGCCGTCGGCAGCTACATGCCCGACAACAACCGTTCGCAGCGGACCGAGACGGGCCGCAACACGCTGATCGTGGATTGCTACAACGCCAACCCGTCGAGCATGCGCGCCTCGGTCCTCAACTTCCTCGCCGAGCCGGCCGGCGTCCGAAGCCGCCGCGTGCTGATTCTGGGCGACATGCTCGAACTGGGCGCATGGTCGGAGCAGGAGCATCGCGACATCATCGCCCTGGCAGGCCAGAAC
>CAKVKI010000297.1 GCA_934754975.1 uncultured Alistipes sp.
GCGCCTTGGTGGTGAACTTGCGGAACGGGGCCATACAGATGAAGACCGTCAGCGGGCGCGCCACCAGAATCATGAACGCCCCCACCAGTCCGCCGAGAATCAGCACACGGGGTTCGAGCAGTTCGTTACTGTTGACGAACAGGCCCAGCGTGAGGAACATCACGATCTGCATGAGCCACGTAAAACCGTCGAAGAAAACCGTCAGCGAACGTTTCTGCTGCAGTTTGTAGTTTCCGACGACCAGCCCCGAAAGGTAGACGGCAAGATAGCCGTTGCCCTTGATCAGGTCGGTGAAGGCGAACGAGAAAAAGATGAAGGCAAGCAGCAGCACCGAATAGAGCGAATGGTTGGCGAGGTTGATGCGGTTGATGGTCCAGACGGCCAGGCGGCCGATCAGATACCCCGACAGGGCGCCGACGATCATCTGCACGACGAAAAACACCACGCTCATGCCCATCCCCACGCTGCCCGAACTGTGCGACACCACGCTGATGAGCAGGATGGTCATCATATAGGCCATCGGGTCGTTCGAGCCGCTCTCCAGCTCCAGCAGGGGCCGCAGGTTCTGCTTAAGACCCTGTTTTTTGCTTCGCAGGATCGAGAAAACCGAAGCAGAGTCGGTCGAGGACATCGTGGAAGCGAGCAGCAACGCCAGTACGAACGGCATTTCGATTCCCAGCCACGGAGCCACCAGCCACACGAACGAGGCCAGTATGAACGCCGTCATGACCACCCCCGCCGTGGCCAGCACGACGCCGGGTCCGATGATGGGTTTTATCTCCGAAAACTTCGTGTCCATACCTCCCGTGAAGAGGATGATGCACAAAGCGATCATACCGACGAACTGGGTCATCTCGACCGAACGGAACGAGATGAAATTCAAACCGAACAGCATGCCGACCCCGAGGAAGAGCAACAGCGCGGGGGCGCCGAAACGATACGCGACCTTACCCGCTATCACCGCCACGAAGAGCAGCAACGCACCTACCAATACTACATTTTCACCACTGATGTCTATCATTCCTTATCTTTTTCTTTTACACTTGCACTTTATCGGCGACTTTCAGTTCCGTTTTATCCGCGATCTTCAGGTCCGTCAGCGGCTTGTACTCCAGATCCGCATATTCGAACGCCTGCATGGCGGCGAAACGGTTGCCGGGCGTGCGGTAGACAGCCACCGTCAGCGCCGGAACCTGCGCACGTTTCATGCCGAGCAGACGCTCCACATCTCCGTCGGCGGCCGCCTGCATCACGTCGCTGCGGATGCCGCGGTCGAAATAGAGTTCCTCGTAGAGCAGGAAACAACGCTCGCCCTTATGAAAAGGCGCTCCGCCCGAACCGAACATCTGGGTTGCGGCCATAATCATGCCGGCGACGAGCAGAATCCCGCCGATGAACACGATCGACGAACGAAGGTTGTTCGTGAGTTCGGCGCCATACATATTATTCACTACGATCATCGCTGCGCCGGCGATAAACAGCACGGCGGGAAGCAGTTGGGACTTGCGGCGTTTTACCACGACATTCCCGGGCAAGGCGTACAACGCCTCGCAGATTTTATTCTTATCCATATCTTTTTCATTATTGAACGTTTGTATTTTTTTCAGAGAAACCGGCAAAAATACGCACGCTAAATAATGAGCCGGCGCAGGCGGTAGACATAATAATCCACTGCATGCAGACCGACGGAGAGGTCAGAAGATTTGAATTCCGAGGTTACTTTCGTGTTTCCCGTCACATGCCGGTCCGCGGCATAGCGGTCGGCGGCCGGATTGGATTCGCCATGGCCGCCGCGGTGGAAAACAGGAGCGGCCGGAGCGGGAGACACCTCCCCCAGTACGCGGGGCAGGTTCAGGTCGGCGTTGTATTCGCGTTCGCAATGCCACACGGCGTCGGAAGCGCGATCGACCGAAAGCGTGACGGCGGCATGTCCTGCGTCGTGCATAAGCGTCCGGCCGCCGCTCCCGCAAAAGAGCAGACAGCCGAAAAGGCCCAAAAGTATGACGACAATTTTACGCATGCCTGATTCGGTCGGCGACAAAGACAGTGCAGGTCGGGCGCAGAGCCGAATTTATTCGGGCCATGCCTCAACCCAGCCTGTCCGGGCCGGAGTTTCTTTTTCGGCAAAGACAGCGCAAGCCGCATGCAGGTCAAATAAATCGCCGCTGCCGGGACTTGTCCGTCCAAACCGGAGTTTACTCGGGCAAAGTTAAAAAATTTCCGGCAAATATCCCATCCCGACCGGGCAAAAAGAACTTATTGCGGGATAAAAATGTAGGTTATCGTCCCCTGCTGGCGCGCAGGAGCGGAATCGTCGATGTTGAAACGCGAAACGCGGGCCGCGCGCAGGGCCGATTCGCGCATACATTCGTCGCCGCCGCTCTGCACCCGGGCGTTGACGACGTCGCCCGCGCGGTTGACCGTGATTTCGACGACCACGTCGCCCCCGCCCTCGCAGCGGTAGGCCGGGATATTGAGGCTGCGCGAGGTGCGCACCGGATCGGTCAGCGAGAAAGACACCGTCACGCGTCCCTTGACCTTGCGGTCCTGATGCTCCTTGTCCTCTCCGGCGCCGTTGCGTTCGCGGATGGCGCGCTCTTCGGCCAGCCCCTGCTCGTAGGCTTCGCGGTTGGCCTGCATGCGCCGCGCGGCTTCGGCGGCAGCGTCGTTCAGCGCCGCGGCGTTGGTGCCGCGGTCGTCGCGGAGCTTCTCGTTCAGGGCGTTTTCGTTGGAAACCTGATTCTGAACGCTTTTCCAGTCTATCGGGTCCTGCTGCCGGTCGCGGACCTGCTGCTGCAGGCGGTCGCGCTCCTTCTCCAATTCGGCCAGCGTCTGCAGGTCGATATACATTCCCTGCGTATGGGGCTTGCGGCCGACGACGATCTTCGACGAAACGAAGGCGATCATCAGCACCAGATAGGCTATAATGGTTACGCACAATCCGATGCGGTGGTCGTACGCCCACACTCCGGCATCCTCTTTGCGGTTGTCGAAGGGCAATTTCAGACGCGGGCGGCGCACCGGTTTGGGTTTATTGTCGGGTATATTCTCTGCCATCGGGGGTTGTCATAATTTTGAGCAAAAATAGGGTTTTTTAACGATTTTTTCATATCTTTGGGCGCAAATATTCAGAAACACTGCTTATGTCGACAAAACAACAAACGCTGAAGGCTCCGATTTCTTTCTCCGGCAAGGGCCTCCATACGGGTGTCAAAGTGACCATGACCGTGAACCCCGCCGATGCGGACACCGGAATCGTATTCCGCCGCACGGACCTTGAGGGTCAACCTATAATTCCTGCCCTGTGCGACAACGTCGTAGACACGTCGCGCGGTACGACCATCGAATCCGGCGGTCACCGCGTAAGCACCATCGAACACATCATGTCGGCGCTCTGGACGCTGGGCGTGGACAACGCCGTGATCGACATCGACGCGGGTGAAACCCCGATCATGGACGGTTCGGCCTGCGCCTATGCCAAGGCCGTCACCGAAGTGGGCATCACCGACCAGCAGGCCGAACGCACATTCTACCACGTAACGGA
>CAKVKI010000298.1 GCA_934754975.1 uncultured Alistipes sp.
GCCGTATACCGTCCCGGTGCCTGTTTTTCCCCGGCCGCTGCCAGGAGCGGGAGGAATAGCAGGAGCGGTATGATCAGTTGTCTGCGGTACACGATAAAGCGTTTAATTCAGATGCAAAGTAACGGATTTATTTCGGAAGCTGCAATCCTAATTTATGAGGAGGAGCTTTACAGTTCGCCCGCTTCGACGTAACCGGCCGTCATGGCGTAAATGGCCAGACCCGCCACCGAGCGGATGCCGAGTTTCTCCATGATGTTGCGGCGGTGCGAAATGACGGTCGTGAGTCCGATCTGCAGGCTGTCGGCGATCTGCTTGTTCATGTAGCCGCGGGCGATCAGCGCCAGCACTTCGGCTTCGCGGCCCGAAAGGGGGGCTGCGGCTCCCGGCTGCGCCGCGGCGGATGCGATATGGTCGCTGCGGTGTGCGCCGTGGTGCATGCGCAGGATGTCGCGCACGATCGCTTCTTCATTGGTGCAGATGTCGATGCAGTGCATGTCCGCATAAGCAGGCTGGGGATGTCCGCTGCACAGCAGGATCGTTTTGGCATGCCGGGCGCGGAAGAAACTGCCGTGCGTGACGAAGAGCTGCGCCGCCACGAAGAAGTGGAAAAAGCGTTCCGGGTCCGCCTCCGTGAGGGATTCGAAGTCGCCGAAGAGTTCGACGTCGGCCACGGGAATGATCTTTTCGAGAATGGCTTTCATGCCGATGCCCATCAGGACGTTCGGCGCTGCGACGGCTATGGCGGGACGATGCTCCATCGGCTTATTCGTGGTGATAGGGTTCGTTGTTGAGAATGGTGAATGCGCGGTAAATCTGCTCGGCGAAGATCGCCCGGACGATCTGGTGCGAAAAGGTCATGCGCGAGAGCGACAGGCGGGCGTCGGAGCGTTTATAGACCTCCTCCGGGAATCCGTAGGGTCCGCCGATGACCAGCACCAGCCGTTTCACGCCGCTGTTCATGCGCTTCTGGAGCCAATAGGCGAATTCGACCGACCGCATCTCTTCGCCCCGTTCGTCGAGCAGTACGACGTAATCGCTGTCCGAAAGCTGGCGCAGGATCGCTTCGCCTTCGGCCGTACGCTGCTGTTTGACGCTGAGATTCTTGGTGTTGCGGATGTCGGGCAGGGTCGTGACCGCGAATTTGCAATAGAAATTCACACGCCGGGCGTACATTTCGACCAGCGACGCGACCTCCTTCGAGTCGGTTTTACCTATGACTATCAGTTCAATGACCATTGTTCGTATAAGTCGTCCCCTGTGCCTGTCGTTGCCGACCGGCCCGGGAGTTTATCTTCGGACAGGATGCCTGCCGGAGCGGTGCGGCGCTGCACGAAAGGGCGATCAGGGATGTTTGTCCGGGCGGAGTCCGGATTTGTATAAATTGACCGGAAGCGGATTACAGATCCGAATTCCATTCGCCGTCGGCATCGGTGTAGATCACCGGCCGTGATTTCTCGACCGACTTGAGCCACTCGTAAGCCTTATACATATTGTATCCGTTGCCCGATTCGCCGCCCAGCGCGAAGGCGACGACACAGGTGTGGTTGCGTGAACGGTAATACATCGCCTTGACGCGTTCGAGGTATTCGTCGGCCAGCGACGGATCGTTCGACGGCGTGCCGCCCACACGGCGGTCGTCGCGTTTGTCGGGGGCGTTGATGTTGGCCCTGTCGATGACGTAAAGTCCCAGTTCGTCGCAAAGTTCGTAAAACCACGCCGGCTGCGGATAGTCGGGGCAGATGGTGTTGCTGCCTTTGGATTTGAGGGTTTTCAGCTCCGCGAGGGTGGTTTTGCGGTCTGCGGCGGCGTTGTAGCTGGCTTTGACGAGTTTGATCTCCTTGTCGAAACGGGTGATGCGGCCGTCGGCGAGTTCGGTTTTGCCGAACCCGATCTTCAGCGGCATGTATTCGCGGTAAGCTCCGTCGCGGCGCGTGAAGAGCATGACTTTGTAGAGCGGCGGATTTTTAGCGCCCGGTTCCCATTTGTTGGCGTTGGTGCCGTAAATGAAGGGGCTGAAGCGCACCGTGTCGGTCGTGCGGCCCGGAATTACGACCTCGCGGATGTTGAAGTCGAGCAGCTTGCCCTGCGGCGAGTAGATGTCGTAGCCCACGGTGACGGGTTCGTCGTAGTTGAATGCGTTCTGGGTGACGATCGCCAGTTCGAGTATGCCGAATTTGCGGGTGGAGTCGGGGACGAGCGCGATTTCGAAGTCGCGGATCGAGCGTTTGTTCTGGGTATAGAGGTAGCTGTTTTCGAATGCCTTGCGCGATGCCGGGGCGGCATTGAGTGCATCGGCGGCGCTGCGGCGCAGGGTCAGCACGACGGCGTTCTTGCCTTCGCGGATGTAGGGCGTCAGCGCGAATTCGGCGGGTGTCGCGGAGTCTTCGACCTCGGCGACCTCAGTGTCGTTGACCGTGAGCGTGTAGGCCGTGCCGACGTTTTCGAGGTGGAGGTACACCACGCCGTCGGTCCAGACATAGGGTATGTCGATCACCTGTCCGACGGCCACTGCGTCGTCCGAGGCCGCGAATGCTTCGGGGGTGTAGGCGATATAGGCTTCGACGCCTGCGCGGTTGCGGGCGTCGGCGTCGTGGCGTTTGTCGTAGGGGACGACTTCGGTGCGGTGGATGCGTCCCGCTTCGACCGGGCGCGAGAGAATCTCCGTCGCGGGCGGCTCCTTGATGTTGTAGAGATCCTGTGCCCGGATGCCTGCGGCGCAGAGGATCGCCGCCGTCAGCAGTATGGTACGTTTCATCGTGCGTGTTCTTAATATAGGTTAGGCAAAGGTACTTTTTTTTTGCCAAATCGCAAATAATGGGTATCTTTGTAAATTCGAAAAGAACGAATAGG
Source organism: uncultured Alistipes sp. (assembly GCA_934754975.1). Taxonomy (GTDB): domain Bacteria; phylum Bacteroidota; class Bacteroidia; order Bacteroidales; family Rikenellaceae; genus Alistipes. The sequence continues at coordinate 2,851 of CAKVKI010000298.1, forward strand.
AGTACAGATAAAATGAAAGGTATGAAATCGCAAAGAATCGCAGAAATTCTCAAGTCGGGAGCCGAGGACACCGACATCGTCGTCAAAGGTTGGGTGCGCACCAAGCGCGGAAACAAGAACGTGGCGTTCATCGCCCTCAATGACGGATCGTGCGTTGCGAATATCCAGATAGTGGTCGATCTTGTCAAATTCGGCGAGGAACAGCTCAAACCCATTACCACGGGCGCCTGCATCCGCGTGGACGGACGTCTCGTGGCGTCGCTCGGGTCGGGTCAGCGCGTCGAGGTGCAGGCCGCGAAGATCGAGGTGTACGGCACGGCCGATCCCGAGACCTATCCCCTGCAGAAAAAGGGGCATTCGCTGGAGTTTCTGCGCGATATCGCTTATCTGCGTCCGCGCACCAATACGTTCGGCGCGGTACTGCGCATCCGGCATGCCATGGCTTACGCCATTCATGAATATTTCAACAAAGAGGGCTTCTATTACTTCCATACGCCGCTTATCACGGCTTCGGACTGCGAGGGCGCAGGCGCCATGTTCCAGGTGACGACGCTCGACCTGAACGACGTTCCGAAGACCGAGGAGGGGCAGGTGGACTTTTCGCAGGACTTCTTCGGCAAGGCCTGCAACCTGACCGTGTCGGGACAGCTCGAAGGCGAGCTG
>CAKVKI010000299.1 GCA_934754975.1 uncultured Alistipes sp.
ACCACAGCGTCTCGATGTATTTGTTGTCGTAGGTGATGTACGGATCGTCCATGTTGACCCAGTAGCCCATCTTGCGGGTCAGGTCCTCCCACATGCCCGTAAACTCCATGACGGCTTCGCGGCAGGTGCGGTTGTACTCTTCGATGGTGATCTTTTTACCGATATCCTCCTTGGTGATGCCGAGTTTCTTCTCGACGCCCAGTTCGACCGGAAGTCCGTGCGTATCCCAGCCCGCCTTGCGGTGTACGAGGTAGCCCTGCTGCGTTTTGTAGCGGCAGAAAACGTCCTTGATCGTACGGGCCATGACGTGGTGGATGCCCGGCGTGCCGTTGGCCGACGGGGGGCCTTCGTAAAATACGAACGCGGGGTGTCCTTCGCGCGTGGTGATGCTTTTATGGAATGTATCGCAGGCGTCCCACTCGCCGAGTACGTCGGCGGCTGTCTGCGCCAGATCGAGACCTTTATACTCTTTGAACTTCATGGTATGTGTGTTTTATTTTCGTTCGGATACTCTGCCCGGCGCAATGCCGGAAATGCCGGAAACGTCACTCGTTTTCCGACAATTCGCAAAGATATAAAAAGATTTGAAGATCTGCAAAATTCCGCCGGTCGGACTGCCGCCGGAAAAACGGTGCGCGGTTTATTCCGTGATCGGCATTTCGACCCGGAAACACGAGCCTTCGCCGACGGCGGAATCGACGCTGATTTCTGCGCCCATCTGCTCTGCGATGCTCTTGCAGATCGAAAGTCCGAGACCGGTTCCCTGCGTGAAGGTGTCCACCTTGTAAAACCGCTCGAAGATTTTGTCCTGCTCTTCGGCCGGAATGCCGATGCCCGTGTCGCGGACGTAGATGTACAGCCGGTCCCGTTTACGCCCGAAACCTACCGTGACTGAGCCTTTTGTCGTAAATTTCAGTGCGTTGCGGATGAAGTTGGCCAGTATCTGCATCAGTCCCTGCCTGTATTCGCAGACCGTGCAGGAGGGCAGATTCTCTTCCACGCGCAGCACGACTCCTTCCGGAGCCTGCAGACGGAACGTTTCGACGGCTTCGCGGCAGAGCGTCCGCAGGTCGAACCGGGTCCTGACCAGATCGGCATGCCCCGATTCGATGCGCGAAAGGTCCAGCACGTCGGATATGATCTGCAACAGCAGTCCGTTGTTGAGCGACACGATGTCGTTATATTCTTTGCGCACTTCGGGGTCCTCCTCGGTGGTCAGCAGCCGCGAGAAACCCACGATGGCGTTGAGCGGCGTGCGGATTTCGTGGCTCATGTTGGCCAGAAATGCTGTTTTGAGCTTATTGGCCTCTTCGGCCCGCTCTTTGGCGGCGATCAGCTCCTGTTCGGTCTGCTTGAGCGCCGTGATGTCGTAATTGATCCCCAGCATGTCGATAACCTGCTCCTGCGGCCGGTAGTCGCGGCAGATGAGGTGGGTGTTGATCCACGTCTTCCGTCCGTCGTCGTGCAGTATGCGGCAGGTGGCGGTTGCCGATCTGATCTCTCCGGAAGCGAACTTCGCCAGCAGATTCAGCAGCACCTCGCGGTCTTCGGGATGGATGTGACGATATTTTCCGATAACGTCGCCGATGCCGGCCGTGTCGCTCTCGCCGTAGTTGTGCAGCCAGACATTTTGGGCATAGCCCTCTTTGTCGTAGAGGTTGTAATTGGCGTATCCCACCTGCGCATATTCGGAGATGATCCGGAACAGCGCCTCGAACTCCGTGAGCCGGTCCTGTGTCTGCCGGAGTTCCGTATTGTCGATGTTGATGAGCAGGTAGTGGGTGATTTCGCCCTTGTCGTTGTAAAGACACCGGAGACGGGCCGTCCAGTCGAATGCTCCCGGACGGTTGCTTTGATAGTAGCCGCCGAGTTTCGAAAAATCGTAACGGGCGGTGAAGTCCGTGCTTTTGCCTTCACGGATGCGGGCCTTGGTTTCCGCCGGAAAATTGGGGTTGTCGAAGATGCTGAGTCCGAGGATTTTTTCCGGATTCACTACCTCGAACATCTCCAGGTCGCATGTGTTGATGTCGACCAGGCGGCCTTCGTGGTCGTATATCTCGATGCCGATCGGGGCGTTCTGAATGACATTGCGCAGTAGTTTCTCCTTCTCGTCCAGCGCCTGATGCGCCGTGACGACGTCCGTGATGTCGAGGATCAGGATGACGATTTCCGTCGCATCGTTGGGCGTGTTGTAGAGGAAACTGCGGCAGTAACGGTCTGTTTTGGCAGCGTGCCACTGGTCCATCTTGAACTCTCCCAGCCGAATGGCTGCCAGCTTGTCGATATGCTTGTCTACGGGAATACCGATTTCGCGGGCGGTTTTGTCCAGGTAGTCTGCGGCGTTTACGCCCAGCACCTGCTGCGCCGTCTGGTTTACCGAGAGAAAAAGGTAATCGGTCGCCCGGCCGCTGTCGTCGTAGAGCAGCCGAATGCGGAAATAGCCGATCGGCAGGTGGTCGAGCAGTTCGTCCATATGCTTGTTCTCCTTTAGCACCGCGTAATAGTTGCTTTCGAGCGTCAGTATCTCGGCCTCTTTCCGGTCGCTGACCGGAACGCGCTGGAGGTATCCGAAAAGTTTAATGCCCTGCTGCGGGTCCGACTGCCTGCGGACAAGCTGCACGTGGACCCATATTTCACCTCCCGGCAGCATGACGGGAAATGTTTCGTCGAAATGGTTTCCGACTTTGAGCGCGATGAATTCGTTGTGTATCCGTGCCCGGTAATCCTCGCGCGCCAGCGGCATCAGTTCTCCGATTCCGACCCGGTTTCTGCTGAGTCCCAGCAGATTGACGATGTAGTCGGAGAACAGTAGTTCGCCGGTGCGGAAATCCGCTTTCCACCATCCCATTTGGGCGGCGTCGAGCAACTGCATCAATGATTGAAGATCTGGATCGTTGGCGGTAAACATAGCGGAATTACGATTAAAGCATGCGGGTAACGCGGGCCGGATTGCCGACGGCTACCGAACCTGCGGGAATGTCGCGTGTAACTACCGACCCTGCTCCAATTATCGCGCCGTCGCCGATCCTGACGCCCGGACAGACGATAACGCCGCCGCCCAGCCAGCAGTTGTCGCCGATGGTGATCGGCTTGCCGGCCTCGCGGCCTGTCGCGCGTTCGGCGGGATCCAGCGGATGATGCGGGGTGAGCAGCTGCACTTTGGGACCTATCAGCGTATTGCGCCCGATCCGTATCGGGGCCAGATCGAGGAAAACGCAGTCGAAATTGACGAAAGATCCTTCGCCGATGTAGATGTTATAGCCGTAATCGCAGTAGAACGGTTCGCGGATGAATCCGACTGCATTGGGACAGAGTTCGCGCAGGGCGGCGCGGTATGCCGCGTCGTGTCCGCAGCATTCGATGTTGAGCCGGTGCATCAGGAGCGTGGCGCGGTCGCGGTCGGCCGTCAGCTCCCTGTCGTGCGGGTCGAACCACTCTCCCGCGAGCATCTTCTCTTTCTCGCTTCTCATACGAGCGGGGTATTTTATTCGAACGACTGCAG
>CAKVKI010000300.1 GCA_934754975.1 uncultured Alistipes sp.
TGAAGCCGATGGGCGACGCATTCCGCGTGATCGTCGGCGACTACGTGACCACTTCGGACGGTACGGGCATCGTGCATATCGCGCCGACGTTCGGCGCCGACGACGACCGTGTGGGCCGCGCCGCAGGCATCGCGCCGCTGTTCATGGTGGACAAAGCCGGCAAAAACCAGCCGATGGTCGATAAACAAGGCAGATTCTTCCTGCTGGAAGATCTCGATCCCGAATTCGTGAAAAACAATGTGGACACCGGGAAATACAAGGAGTATGCGGGCCGTTATGTGAAAAACGCGTACGATCCCAATATCGCCTGCGATGCGGATACCACGCTCGACATCGACCTCGCGGTGATGCTCAAAGCTGAAAACAAGGCCTTCAAGATCGAGAAGCACACCCACTCCTACCCCCACTGCTGGCGTACGGACAAACCGGTGCTTTACTACCCGCTCGACTCGTGGTTCATCCGTACCACGGCCCTGCGCGAGCGGATGATCGAACTGAACAAGACGATCCGCTGGAAACCCGAATCGACCGGCACGGGACGTTTCGGCAAATGGCTCGAAGGATTGGTGGACTGGAACCTTTCGCGTTCGCGCTTCTGGGGAACCCCGCTGCCGGTATGGGCGACGGAAGATTACTCGGAACTGAAGTGCATCGGCTCGATCGAAGAGCTGATGGGCGAAATCGAAAAATCGATCGCCGCAGGTTTCATGAAGGAGAATCCCTACAAGAATTTCAAGGTCGGCGACATGTCGGCGGAGAACTATTCGACCAAAAATATCGACCTGCACCGCCCCTATGTGGACGGCATCGTGCTGGTTTCGTCGAAGGGAGAACCGATGAAGCGCGAAAGCGACCTGATCGACGTATGGTTCGATTCGGGAGCCATGCCTTACGCGCAGCTGCACTACCCGTTCGAGAACGGCGGCGATTCTTTCAGGACGGTCTATCCGGCCGACTTCATCGCCGAGGGCGTGGACCAGACGCGCGGCTGGTTCTTTACGCTGCACGCCATCGCCTCGATGCTGTTCGACTCGGTGGCCTTCAAGAACATTATTTCGAACGGCCTCGTACTCGACAAGAACGGCAACAAGATGTCCAAACGACTGGGCAACGGCGTCGATCCGTTCGACGTGCTGGCCACTTACGGAGCCGACGCCACGCGCTGGTACATGATCTCCAACTCGCAGCCGTGGGACAACCTCAAGTTCGACCGGGACGGCGTGGACGAAGTGCGCCGCAAGTTCTTCGGAACGCTTTACAATACCTATTCGTTCTTCGCCCTTTACGCCAACGTAGACGGATTTACGGGCAAAGAGCCGGAAGTCCCCGTGGAGAAACGCCCGGAGATCGACCGCTGGATCATCTCGCTGCTCAACACGCTGGTCAGGGAGGTGACGCGCTCGCTCGAAGATTACGACCCGACGCCTGCGGCGCGCGCCATCCAGGAGTTCGTGGGCGAAAACCTTTCGAACTGGTACGTACGCCTCAACCGCAAGCGGTTCTGGGGCGGCGGCATGAACGAGAATAAACTGGCAGCATATCAGACGCTTTACACCTGTCTGGAGACCGTTTCGATGCTCGCGGCGCCGTTCGCACCGTTCATCTCGGACCGTATTTTCCGCGACCTGAATGCCGTGAGCGGACGTCATACGGACGAATCGGTACACCTCTCGACATTCCCCGCAGCCGACGAGAAGCTGATCGACGCCAATCTGGAAGAGATGATGTCGCTGGCACAGCGCGTATCGTCGATGGTACTGGCCCTGCGCCGCAAAGTGTCGATCAAGGTGCGCCAGCCGCTGACCAAGATCCTGATTCCGATACTCGACCCGGCCATGGCGCAACACATCGCCGCCGTGAAGAACCTCATCATGAATGAGGTAAACGTCAAGGAGATCGAACTGATCGAAAATACCGCGGGCATCATCACCAAGCGCATCAAGCCCAATTTCAAGACGCTAGGACCGCGCTACGGCAAATACATGAAGCAGATCGCCGCCCTGACCGCAGAATTCCCGCAGGAACGGATCGCCGAAATCGAAGCCGCCCCGGAGACGATCCTCGACCTCGGGGCCGAGCGGATCACCGTAACCCCCGCCGATTTCGAAATCACCTCGGAGGACATGCCGGGCTGGCTCGTGGCATCGGAAGGCAAGCTGACCGTAGCGCTCGACATCACCGTAACGGAGGAACTTCGTGCGGAAGGCGTGGCACGCGAGTTGATAAACCGCATCCAGAATATCCGCAAGGATTCAGGCTTCGAGGTGACGGACAAGATCCGGGTCGAGATCGAGCAGAAAGAACTTGTGGCCGACGCCGTCGCCAAGTATGCCGGCTACATCGCATCGCAGACGCTGGCCGTCGAGGTCAAGGCCGCGACACAACCTGCGGGCGGAGTAATCGTCGATTCGGATGTGGATGAAGAGCCTATACGGATCGCCGTAACGCGGATTTAGCCCGTTCGGAGCGTCTCCAAGCCCCCTGACACGGCGAATTCGAGAGGGCAAGAGTTTCATGCTGAGCGAGATGCACGGAGACGTACGGACTGAATTGTATAATACGATGTAAAATTTGGTATTCTCGGAAAAAATATTTAATTTTACATAAAACCTAATTAAGGAGAAGACGACTATGGCAGACGAAAGAACGAGATACAGCGACGCCGAACTCGAAGAGTTCAAGCAGCTTATCCTGAAAAAGCTGGAGAACGCGCGTGCGGACTACGAGCTGCTGCGCGCCACTATCACCCACACGGCAGATAACGACACGGAAGACACCTCGCCGACGTTCAAAGTCCTCGAAGAGGGCGCAGCAACTCTTTCCAAAGAGGAGAGCGGACGCTTGGCGGCACACCAGATGAAGTTCATACGCAATCTGGAAATGGCCCTCGTGCGTATCGAAAATAAGACTTACGGCATCTGTAAAACCACGGGCAAGCTCATTCCCAAGGAGCGCCTGATGAAGGTGCCCCACGCCACCGAGTGTATCGAGGCCAAAGAGGGACGCAGGTAGAGCCGGAGAAGCCAGCAGTGACCGGACTCCGAAGCAGCAAAACAAGCGGCTATACGGTTCCGTAAAGGCAAAAAAACGCAGATCACGCCCGAAGGTAACATCCGAAGAGCGTGGAAATTGAGGAAAAGACGACCTTGACGGTCGTCTTTTCCTGTTCCGGGGAGCCGTTTTTTTATACGTTTTGCCGAAAAAATACGTTATCTTTGACGATATGTATCGCCGGATCTGTATACTCGTACTAACCTTCCTCGCTGCAGTGAGCGTTTGTTTTGCCCGAACGGTCGGTCCCGGTATGCGAGGTCCCGAGATAACTTCACCGAATAATATAAATTCACCCGACGGGTTCAAGCCGGACAGCCTGAACACGGCCACCTCCGAGCGCAATCAAAGGTTATACGACAGCATTCAGTCCAAAACCAACCGCCGCGCCGTGCCGCGCATGCTCTACAGGATGCTTTTCGTAAAACCCGTGCTGGACACCACCC
>CAKVKI010000301.1 GCA_934754975.1 uncultured Alistipes sp.
TTTGCGCCCGTAAAATAACCGTCGGCCGCGGCGCGCGTATCACGGCGCAGCTGTTCGCCCGCGATACGGTCGTCGTGGAGCCGCGCGCCGTGCTGGAATATCCGTCGGGAATTTATGCCGGACAGTATGCTGAAATCGGCGGCCGTGCCGAAGTGAACGGCTATGCGATCGTGCGCGACACGGTGCGCCGCAAAAAGGTGACGGCTTCTTACCGCCAGTCCCGTACGGCGCGGCTCCGCGGCCTGCTCTGGGTGGACGGCGTCGCGCAGGTGCAGGGCCTCGTTTCGGGTTGTGCGATACTGCGGCAGGCGGTCTATTTCTCGCCGCAGGGCTATTACAAGGACATGCTCTACGACGTCGCGCTGCTTGAAAATCCCGTCACGGCCCGGCCGCTCTGGCTGGCTTCGGAGCGGAGGAAGGAGGCGGCATGCGTCGAATGAGCGGACTGTTTGTACGCGGCGCGCGCCGCAGGCTGAGGGCCGCTTCGCTGCTGGAGGCTGTCGTGGCGGCTGTGCTGTTCCTGACGGTTTTTGCGGCTGTCATGGAGCTGATACCGCGCCTTACGGTGCGCGACGACGATGCCCTGCTGGTCGCCGAAGCGGAATACCGCGTCGGGCAGGTTTTCGAAAAGTACGGTACCGGACTGTGGCCCTGCGGCGAATATACCGAGACCTATGATTGGGGCGCGGTAACGGCATTCGTGGAGCCGTACCGGGACTTTGCGGATTTACAGGTCGTCACGGTCTCGGCCCGCATCGTCGGAAGCGGTAAACGGATCGTGCATAAACAACTCGTCGAATGGGTGCGGGAATGAAATATGTCCGGACCGTCCGGCGTGATCTTCGCCCGGAGACACCGCCCGAAGCAGACGCCGCGGGGGATATGCGGTGCCCGGCATTGCGGGGCGGTTCCTCCCTCCGGGGTTCGACGCTGGCCGAAACCCTGGTGATGATGCTCGTGGCGGGGATCGTCTTCCTGGCGATAATGGACGGCCTGACGCTCTTCGGCCGTCTGCAGGCGCGGCGCATCGAAACCCTGACGGCGGCAGGCCGTCAGACGGAGGGATATTACCGCGCCGTGTCGCTGATTTCCCACGCCGACAGCATCCTGTCCGGTGTGTCCGGGCATTTGGACTTGTACCACGGCGGCTGCCGGTCGGAATTGTCGCTCTGCGATTCGGCGCTGGTCTTTTCCTGCGGTGATTTTCGCGACACGCTGCTGCGGGTAGTCGGGGCGCTGCATCTGGAAACCTGCGAAAGCGTGTCCGACACCGTAACGATCGGTTTCGCAGGAGGGTTTGCGGCAAAATTCCCGGTCCGGTCCGCTGCCCGGCAGTACGAAGCCGCATTGAAAGAAATTGAGGACAACTATGTTTACGAAGAGTAAGATGACCGACGCCCGGCGTGAAGTCTTTTATGCCGAGTTGTACGCCCTGCTGACCGCCGGGCTGGACTTTTCGCATGCCTTTGCGCTGTTGATCGAAGGCGAGCGGGAGGTGCGGATGAAAGTGTTGCTGGAACGGCTTTACGGCGCGGTGGTCGGCGGAGCCGCCTTGTGGCAGGCAATGGAGCAGGGCGGGGCATTCCGCGCGCTGGACTGCGGCGTGGTCCGAATCGGCGAGCAGACGGGGCGTCTGCCCGAGACGCTCGATTTTCTGCGCGACTACTACCGCAAACGCGCCGCACAGCGGCGGATGGTCTCTTCGGCGGTGAGCTATCCGTTGGTAATCCTATGTACGGCGGTTGCCGTCGTGGCTTTTATGCTGGCCGTGATCGTGCCGATGTTCGAGCAGGTCTACGCCCGCATGGGCGGCCAGCTGCCGGCCCTCACACGCTGGATTATCGGGTTTTCGAAATCTTTTCCCGCCTATGCCGCAGTTACGGCGCTGACCGGAGTATCCGCATACGTCGTTTTGTACGTAAACCGCAATAGGAAGGAGGTGCAATCATGGACGGCCGATCTGTTGCTCCGCCTGCCCGTTGCGGGTGCGATTATCCGCAAAAACCAGCAGGCGCAGTTCTGCAAACTGCTTTACCTGCTCACTTCCTCGGGCGTGCCCCTGCTCGTCGGCGTGGGGATGCTCGCCGACGTAATTGGGTTCTATTCCTATCGGCAGTCGTTCGGCGTTATCTGCCGCGGGCTGGAGCAGGGCGAACTCTTCTCGGTGGGCGTGGCGAAATTCCCCGCCCTGTACGACCGCAAACTCACGGCCCTGGTCCGTGTCGGCGAAGAGACCAACCGCCTTCCGGAAATGCTCCGCCGCCAGGGCGAAGCCCTCACCGAAGAACTCGAATTCCGGATCAAGCGCATGGGCTCGCTGCTCGAACCCGCCCTGATCCTTCTGGTAGGCCTTCTGGTCGCCGTAATCCTCATTTCGATGTATATGCCCATGTTCCGCCTCGGTGGAATTATGGGGTGAATTGTCAGAACAAATATGTATAGAAATATGTCAGCCGGCAAAACAACCGCTCCCGAAAAGCCGAACGCGTATTGGAACTGAAATGATACGACAAGGGCTGTCTTTTGAAGACAGCCCTTGGTTTTTATCCGGTGATTTCCGCCTATTTTTCCGCTACGAAAAACAGATCGAAACTGTCGTCCGTCACGGGACCGATCCGGTAGTCGTCCATGCGGATCGAGGTCGTGAGATCGGTGTTGGATTTCAGGAGCCTGCGTCGGTTCATGCGGTTGAGTATGTCGTACGGAAGCTGCAACAGACAGCGGGGAAGCCGGTGCTGCAGGCCGAAGATGTCGAAGCGTGTGATGCGCTTCACGCTGCGGCGGTTTTGCTCGTAATATTCCATAACCCGCTCGTTGCCCGAAACGCCGAGCGCTTCGACCGACGAAAATTCGCTTTCGAGCAGACTGCGCAGCTCTTCGGCGGTGTATTCCCGGATGTGCCACGGGTTGCGTGTGAGCGACATCGGGGCATTGGGGGTCGTTACGATGAACTTTCCGCCCGGACGCAGCACGCGCTTCACCTCGCGTACCAATTCGATGTCCCGTTTTATGTGTTCGATCACCTGAAACGAGATCACGAAGTCGAAACTGTTGTTTCCGAAGGCCAGCGGCGGAACTGCCGCCTGATGAAATTCGACGTTCGGAAGATGCGTCAGTTCGGGCGCGGGGGCCAGTTTGTCGATGGTGATGAAGCTCCGGGCGCGGGGCGCCACGACTTCGATGCCGTAGCCGGCCCCTGTGCCGATTTCCAGCACGTCGCCGCTGATGCGCTGCGCCGCGGCATGGTAGGCCAGCAGCGAACGCTGGAATACGAAATTGTCGGAAGCCTCGCGCGAAACCCGTTCCGCGGTCGTTATCTTGGCCATTACTCTTTAATCTTTATCCCCTGTTCGTTCACCTCGACGGCGCCGCGTTTGAGCAGTACGCCCAGCGAACGTTTGAATACTTTCTTGCTCATCTGCGTCAGCCGGTTTACCTCTTCCGGGGCGCTGTCGTCGTTCAGCGGCAGGAAACCGCCGTTGTCGCGGACCAGCTGC
>CAKVKI010000302.1 GCA_934754975.1 uncultured Alistipes sp.
AATAGAGGATGCCGTCCAGTCCGATCGTCGAGATCGACTGCCGGGCCGTGGCCTTCACCTTGGGTTTGGCGTGGAAAGCGATGCCCAGACCGGCGAGATTGAGCATCGGCAGGTCGTTGGCGCCGTCTCCGACAGCTACCGACTGGGCGATGTTGATCTCCTCGAACTGGCAGAGCAGGCGCAGCAGTTCGGCCTTGCGGCGGCCGTCCACCACTTCGCCCACATAGCGGCCCGTGAGTTTGCCCTCCTCGATTTCCAGTTCGTTGGCATATACATAGTCGAATCCGTATTTCTGGCGCAGGTAGTTGCCGAAGTAGGTGAAGCCGCCCGACAGGATGGCCGTCTTGTAGCCCACACGCTTGAGGATGGTCATCATGCGCTCCAGTCCTTCGGTGATCGGCAGGCTGTGGGCGATCTCCTCCATGACCGAAACGTCGAGTCCTTTGAGCAGGGCTACGCGCCGGGAGAAACTCTCGCGGAAGTCGATCTCGCCGCGCATGGCGCTGGCCGTGATCGCACGCACTTCGTCGCCGACTCCGGCGCGCTCGGCCAGTTCGTCGATCACCTCGGTCTCGATGAGCGTCGAATCCATATCGAAGCAGATCAGGCGGCGGCTGCGGCGGTAAATGTCGTCCTTCTGGAACGAAACGTCGAGTCCGATCTCCGAGAGATTCATAAATCCCTCCTGCATGGTGCTGCGCTCCTCATCGGTGAGCGATCCGCGCACCGAAAGCTCGATGCAGGATTTGGCCGCGCGGTCGTCCTCGCTGAGCGGGATGCGGCCCGTCAGACGCTTCATGGCGTCGATATTGAGTCCGTGTTCGGCCACGACGCTGGTCACTTCGGCGATATGCCGCGCCGTTACGGTGCGTCCCAGCAGGGTGATGATGTACCTGTTTTTCCCCTGGCGGCCCACCCAATCCTCGTATTTCTGCTCTGCAATCGGTGTGAAGCGAATCATCACGCCCAGCTCCGAAGCCTTGAACAGCAGCTCTTTCATGATGTTGCCCGACTTGTCGGCCGTGGTCTTGAACAGGATGCCCAGCGTCAGCGACTGGTGGATATTGGCTTGGCCGATGTCGAGAATGAATGCGTCGTAGCGCGCGAGTATTTCGGTGAGCGAAGAGGTCATTCCCGGCTTGTCCTCGCCGGAAATGTTTATCTGGATAATTTCAACGTTGTTCTGCATCGTTTTCTTGTTTTCCCGTTTCCTTTTTGTAAATTCGTAGACAAAGTTAGTAAACTTTCTTTTTTTTGGTTATTTTTGCGTGACAAACTTAAAAATCGGACTTTATGTGGTCTTTTCTGATATCATTTTTAACGGATACGCCCGAAGCGCCTTTGATCCTGCCCGACAGCGTGCAGAAAGCCAATCTCGCCGAGGCGGTGAATAAAATCATCCACCTGGACGTGGGCGACATGCTGCGCAACCTGCTCTCCGAATCCATCTGGGTGCTGGTGAAGATACTGATCGCGCTGGCAATCTACTTCGTCGGCCGCTGGGTCGTACGCCGCATCGTGCGGCTGCTCGACGCTGCTTTCGAGCGCCGTCAGGTGGACACTTCGCTCCGCTCGTTCCTGCGCAATACCGTCAAGGTCGTCTTCACGCTCATCCTCGTGATGATCGTCGTGCAGACTCTCGGCGTCAACGTCACCTCGCTCATCGCCCTCTTCTCGGCCGCCACGCTGGCTATCGGTATGGCCCTGAGCGGTACGGCCCAGAATTTCGCGGGCGGTGTGATGATCCTGCTGATGAAGCCTTACCGCATCGGCGATTTCATTTCGGCTCAGGGGCAGTCCGGCACGGTGCGCGAGATCAAACTCTTCTCGACGGTCATCACCACCGGCGACAACCAGACAATTTACATTCCTAACAATTCCATTGCCACGGCGATCATCGACAATTATTCGACCTCAGAGACGCGCCGCGTGGATTGGACGATCGGCATTTCGTACGGCGATGATGTCGATCTCGCCCGGAAGGCGCTCCTCGACCTGCTGGCCGCCGACAGCCGCGTACTGAAAGACCCGGCTCCCGTGGTATGGGTCGCGGCGCTTGCCGACAGTTCGGTGAACCTCTCGGTGCGTGCGTGGGTGAAAAACGCCGATTATTGGAACGTATTTTTCGAGAACAACGAAAAAATCTACAAACTGCTGCCGCAGAAGGGCATCAACTTCCCCTTCCCGCAGATGGATGTGCATGTGAAACAAAATTAAGAGAGGGGTATATGAAGAAATTATTATTAGCCGCAGCCGCGGTATGCTGCTTGGCCGCCTGCAACAAGGAACTCGGCCCGGAATACAAAACGCCGCCTGAGATCAGCGAAGTATCGTTCAAAACGACTGGAATCGCGGCCGACGAAGTTGTCACTGTGAGCGCGATGCTTACATGTACTTACGGCCTTCAGTATGGATGGATTGCCTACTATCTCAATGAGGATGAGTCGGATGTGACGCGCACAAATCCGTATATGTATGCGAAAAATCAAACTTCTGCGACTTTTTCGGGCAAGATCCCCGGTCAGAAAGCCGGCACGAAAGTGACGTTCCAAGTCCTTGCGACATCCGCTTATCAGGTTCCCGTATGGACCAATACTTATACTTATACAGTCGAAGGCGAACTTGAACCGGATCCCGATCCCAACCCTGTTCTGCCGGACGAAAACTAATTTTTATCAGAAATATTATTTATGGAATTAAAAGAAATTCTGGCTATTTCGGGTCAGCCCGGACTTTATAAATATGTGGCGCAGTCCACGAACGGCGTGATCGTCGAGTCGCTGCTCGACGGCAGGCGGATGAACGCATCGGCATCGTCGAAGGTCAGCTCCCTGACCGAGATTTCGATGTTCACCGAAGGTGAGGATATCGCGCTGGCGGACGTGTTCACCAAAATTTATGCGCATACGGGCGGTAAGGAGGCTATCAGCCCCAAGGAGGCCCCGGAGAAACTGAAAGCCTTTTTCGCCGAGGTGCTTCCCGAATACGACCGCGACCGGGTACACGTATCCGACATTAAGAAGTGCTTTGCGTGGTACAACACCTTAGTCAAGGCCGGTTTTACGGAGTTCAAACTCCCGGCTGAAGCCGAATAGGAAATGTCCCGCAAATCGCGGGACATTTTTGTTACATTCGGATTAATTTCGGCCGCTTTTATGCCGTTGAACCCTTGTTTGTATTATCTTTGTTGCAATAGCGGAAATAAACATTAAGTAACATAACATTATGGAAAGAAGGACGAAAGTGCTGGCGTTGGTAGCCCACGACAACATGAAGCACGACCTGGCCGAATGGGTGGATTGGAACAGCAGGAAACTCAGCCGCCACCATTTGGTCTGTACGGGTACTACCGGTAAGATGGTCGAGAAGACGCTGCGCGACCACAAGGAAGAACACGACGAGGATGAGGAGGTCGAGGAGTTTCTCGACCTGAAAATCACATTGCTCAAATCCGGCCCGCTGGGCGGCGATCAACAGCTGGGTTCGCT
>CAKVKI010000303.1 GCA_934754975.1 uncultured Alistipes sp.
TTGTAGAACTCCGACGAAGCGCAGTCCATGCCGATCGACACGTCGCCGCCCTCTTCCTTGCGGCCGGGCTTGTAACCTGCCATCTTGACAGCCTCGATGATCGACTCGATAGCGTCTTCGGTGCCGTTCAGCGCGGGAGCGAAACCGCCCTCGTCGCCGACAGCCGTCGAGAGGTTGCGGTTGTGGAGCACCTTCTTGAGGTTGTGGAACACCTCGGCGCCCATGCGGATAGCCTCCTTGAACGAAGGAGCGCCCACCGGACGGATCATGAATTCCTGGAAGGCGATCGGGGCGTCCGAGTGCGAACCGCCGTTGATGATGTTCATCATCGGAACGGGCAGCGTCTTGGCGTTTGCACCGCCGATATAGCGATAGAGGGGCATGCCGAAGTAGTCGGCGGCGGCGCGGGCTACGGCCAGCGATACGCCGAGAATGGCGTTTGCGCCCAGTTTCGACTTGGTCTTCGTGCCGTCGAGGGCGATCATGGCCTTGTCGATGCCTACCTGATCGGCTACGTTCATGCCGATGATGGCGGGAGCGATCACCTCGTTTACATTCTTAACGGCGTTCTGCACGCCCTTGCCCAGGTAACGGCTCTTGTCGCCGTCACGAAGCTCGAGCGCCTCGTTCTCGCCCGTCGACGCGCCGCTCGGAACGGCTGCACGGCCGAATGCGCCGGATACGGTACGTACTTCGACCTCGATGGTCGGATTGCCTCGCGAGTCGAGGATCTCTCTTGCATGAATCTCTACAATCTGCATAGTTGTAAATGTTTAATTTATGGTTTTAACTACTGATTTGCCGTTTTCGACCGCAAAGTTACAAAATAATTGTGAATTGCGGTTTCATTATTGTTAATTTTTTCACGAAAGCCGGGCGCGGTTTCGGGAATAAAGCAGAATATATTATCTTTGTCCCCGAATGCATCCCACATACCTGTAAACAACTATCAATTAATGCGTAAAGTTCTCTCGTTCTCTCTCTTCCTGCTATTGGGACTCGTCGTCTCGCAGTTGCTTCCGGGCACGCTCGGCGCAGGATATGCGACCTTCAAAAACTGTTCCGACACGCTGCTTTACGTCTGTCTCGGATTCATCATGATCAACGTCGGACGTGAATTCGAAATCGACAAGACCCGCTGGCGTTCCTATACGGCGGACTACTTTATCGCCATGGCCACGGCGGCGCTGCCGTGGATACTCATCGTCCTCTACTACGTCTTCGCGCTGCTTCCGCCCGAACTGTGGAACAGCAGCGAAGCCTGGAAGGAAAACCTGTTGCTGAGCCGTTTCGCCGCGCCGACTTCGGCCGGCATCCTCTTCACGATGCTCGCGGCCCTCAGCCTCAAGAAAAGCTGGATTTACAAAAAAATACAGGTGCTGGCCATCTTCGACGACCTGGACACCATCCTGCTGATGATTCCCCTGCAAATCCTGATGATCGGCCTGCGGTGGCAGATGTTCGCCATCATCGCCATCGTCACCCTCCTGCTGGTCGTCGGCTGGCGCTGGCAGGCCACATGGAACGTGCGTCAGAACTGGAAAACCATCTTGGGCCTGGCCGTCGTGGTCTGCGCCCTGACGCAGATCGTCCATATCGTCACCGCAAAACTATACGGCCCGGAAAACAGCATCCACATCGAAGTCCTGCTCCCGGCGTTCGTCGTCGGCATGCTGATGAAACACAAGGAGATCGACACCGCCGCCGAACGGCGCATCACCACCGGCATCTCGTTCCTCTTCATGCTGCTCGTGGGGCTGAGCATGCCGCTCGTAACGGGCGCACCGGGCGACACGGCGGCCGCCACGTCGGTCACTGGTTCGCAGCCCATGATGCCGTGGGGCGTACTGGCCCTGCATGTGTTGGCCGTATCGCTGCTTTCGAACCTCGGCAAACTGGTACCGCTCTTCTTCTACCGCGACCGCAAGATCAGCGAGCGTCTCGCCCTCTCGATCGGCATGTTCACCCGCGGCGAAGTGGGTGCGGGCGTGATCTTCATCGCCCTGGGCTACAGCCTGGGCGGCCCGGCGCTCATCATCTCGGTGCTGACGCTGGTGCTGAACCTGATCCTCACGGGCGGCTTTGTGGTCTGGGTCAAGAAACTGGCCCTGCGCACCTACGCGCCCGAAGCACAGCAGTAATCCTGCGGCACACCCCGAAATTCACATTCAAACGATAGAAACCGTGATCGAAATTACAGAAAAGGCCCTGCAAGCGGCGGCCGGAAAAGGGATGGACGAATTCCTCCGGGTCTTTACGGACAAATACAAAGAGACGGTCGGCGGGGAGCCGACAGCCGAAACGATGCCGCTGCTCAGCGGCGAACAGCACTCGCTGCTCGCCTGCCGGATCTTCCGGGATGAGGTGATCGAAGGCGGTTTCTGCCAGCTTATCCAGAACGGTTACGGAGCCTATATCTTCGGCAATCCGTTCGCAAGGGTCATGCGCCTGTGGGGTGCGGAGAGCTTCTCGAAACTGGTCTACCGGGCCAGGAAGATTTACGACGCCAACCGGGAGGACCTGGAACGGGAGCGCACCGACGAGGAGTTCATGGCGATGTACGAGCAGTACGAAGCCTTCGACGAACTGGAAGAGGAGTACGGCGAAATGGAAGCCGAAGTCACGGAAACGCTCGCCCGCTATGTGGACGACCATCTGGAACTGTTCGCCACGGTCACGAAATAACCGGCAAACGCACAACAAAAGGGGCGGAGTATCGAAACTCCGCCCCTTTTATTTCGTTTCCGCCGCCAGCGGGGGGGGGCACTGCCGGCCGCCTGAAGCCGTGTAATCGCGCCCTATTTCCGACGCAGAAGCGTTATTCGATCTTCCTGCAAACGTCCACCCACTCCGCATGCCGGGAATAGCGTTCCAGCTCCGCGACGGTGAGTTCGATGGCGCTGTTACTGCTTCCGCAGGCAGGGAACACCGTCCCGAACCGTTTGAGGGATTCGTCCAGATAAACGGTCACGCCGTCGTTCACCCCGAACGGGCAAACCCCGCCCACGGCATGGCCGATATGCTCTTCCACCTCCGCCGCCGAAAGCATCCGGGCCTTGGCGCGAAACCGGGCCTTGTACTTCGCATTGTCGATTTTGTGATCCCCGGCGGTCACGATCACGATATAATTCTCCCCGGCTTTCAGCGACAGGGATTTGGCGATCCGGGCGGGTTCGCAGCCCAAAGCCTTCGACGCCAGCTCCACCGTGGCGCTCGACGCGTCGAACTCCAGCACCCGGTCCGCCGCTCCGTATTGTTCCAGATACGCCCTGACTCTCTCTATTGCCATGAATCCATTTATTTTTCGGTTTTTCAGCGCAGCAGCACCGATGAATCGCCGTAACTCAGGAACCGGAAACCGTGTCCGAGGGCATATTCGTAAATCCGCTTCCAGTCCCCGCCGACGAAAGCCGACACCAACAGCAGCAGCGTCGATTTGGGCTGGTGGAAATTGGTGACTATGTTGCGCACGATGCGGA
>CAKVKI010000304.1 GCA_934754975.1 uncultured Alistipes sp.
TACCGGCGTCTGGGCGAAGAAAGCCATGAAAGAGGCCAAGCGTTACGGCGAAGTGGAGCTTCTGGCATCGTCCGAGGACCGCAATTTCACCTATATTCCCAAGGGCTTCGCGATTCCCGCCGACCTGGATTACGTACATATCACCTCCAACAATACGATCTATGGCACCGAGTTCCACGAGGACCTCGTCTCGCCCGTTCCCGTGATCGCCGACATGTCGTCGGACATCCTCTCGCACCCGATCGACGTGACCAAGTACGCCATGATTTACGGCGGTGCGCAGAAGAACCTCGCCCCTGCGGGCGTGGCGTTCGCCATCATCCGCGAGGATATGCTCGATAAGATCGTGCGCGACCTGCCGACGATGGTGTCGTTCCGCACCCATGTCGAGAACGGCTCGATGTTCAATACGCCTCCCGTGTTCCCGATCTATGTACTCAAGGAGACCCTCAGGTGGCTCAAGTCGATCGGTGGCATTCCCGAAATCTACCGCCGCAACCAAGCCAAAGCCGCGCTGCTGTACGACGAGATCGACCGCAATCCGCTCTTCCGCGGCACGGTCGATAAGGAGGACCGTTCGCTGATGAACATCTGCTTCGTGATGGCCGACGGCTATGAGGAGCTGGCTCCCGAGTTTATGGAGGCCGCCAAGAGCCGCGGTATCGTAGGCATCAAGGGCCATCGTCTGGTGGGCGGCTTCCGCGCTTCGTGCTACAACGCCCTGCCCATCGAGAGCGTCAAAGTCCTCGTGGAGTGCATGCAGGAGTTCGCCGCCAAACACGCGAAATAGGGCCCGGTCATGGCGCATTTCTTTACGTTCACACCGAGGAAACGTGCGGCATCGGATATAGATTTTATTCATTTAATTGAGAATACAGGTATGAAAATATTGGTTGCGACGGAAAAGCCCTTTGCCAAGAAGGCTGTAGACGGCATCCGTCAGATCGTCGAAGGCGCCGGATACGAACTGGCCCTGCTCGAAAAATATACCGACAAATCGGAACTGCTCTCGGCCGTGGCCGACGTGGACGCACTGATTATCCGCAGCGACAAGGTGACAGCCGAAGTCATCGAAGCGGCGCGGAACCTCAAGATCGTGGTGCGTGCCGGCGCAGGTTACGACAATGTGGACCTCGCTGCGGCTACCGCACGCGGTATCGTGGTGATGAACACCCCGGGGCAGAACTCCAACGCCGTGGCCGAATTGGCGCTCGCCATGATGATTTTCATGGCCCGCAACGGCTTCACGCCCGGTACGGGTTCCGAAATCCAGGGCAAAACCCTCGGCATCCATGCTTACGGCAACGTGGGCAAGCTGGTGGGCCGCAAAGGCAAAGCGATGGGCATGAACGTGATCGCATACGATCCTTTTATCACCGATGCGGCCGTTTTCGAGGCCGACGGCGTGAAAAAAGTGAATTCGGTCGAAGAATTGTATAAGAACTCGGACTTCCTCTCGCTGCATATCCCCGCGACGGAACAGACCAAAGGCTCGATCGGCTACGACCTGCTGATGTCGATGCCCAAGGGCGCGACGCTGGTCAATACCGCCCGCAAGGAGGTGATCGACGAGCAGGGAGTGATGAAGGCCATGACCGAACGCGAAGACCTGAAATACATTACCGACATCGCCGCCGGCATACAACCGGAATTGAACGAGAAGTTCGGCAAGCGGATATTCGCCACGGCGAAGAAGATGGGCGCCGAGACCGCCGAAGCCAACATCAACGCCGGCCTTGCCGCCGCCGGCCAGATCGTAGACTTCTTCAAGAACGGCAACACCCGGTTTCAGGTAAACAAATAGTGTATAACGGCGCATGAAAGGCGGGAGCGAATTGCTGCGCCCGCCTTTTTTGCCTTAATATGAATTTATAAACATATGGTAAGAATCAAACCTTTCCGTGGAATACGCCCCCCGAAACAGCATGCGTCCGAGGTGGCGTCGCGCCCCTACGACGTGCTGAACTCCGCCGAGGCGAAAGCCGAGGCCACCGAGCGTTCGCTGCTGCACATCATCAAACCCGAAATCGACTTCGACCCCATTGCGGACGAACATTCGCAGGAGGTTTACGACAAAGCCGTCGAAAACTTCCGCGCATGGCGCGAAAAGGGCTGGCTCGAACAGGACCTTGAAGAGTACTATTATATCTATGCGCAGACGATGGACGGCCGCACGCAGTACGGCCTGACGATGTGCTGCAATTACGAGGATTACCTTTCGGGCGCGATCAAGAAGCACGAACTGACGCGCCCCGACAAGGAAGAAGACCGCATGATTCACGTCCGCAACCAGAAAGCCAATATCGAACCGGTGTTCTTCGCCTACCCCGACAACGCCGAGATCGACGCTATCGTGGCCGACGTGGTGAAAAACAACGCTCCCGAGTACGATTTTACGGCCGCAGACGGCTTCGGACATAAATTGTGGGTTATCCGCGACAGGAAGACCAATGACCGCATTACGGAAATTTTCAAGGATATTCCGGCGCTGTACGTCGCCGACGGCCATCACCGCACGGCCGCCGCGGCGCGTGTGGGCCAGGAGTGCCAGTGCAAGAATTCCAATCATACGGGGGATGAGGAATACTGCTACTTCCTTGCTGTGACTTTCCCGGCCAACCAGCTCCGCATCATCGACTACAACCGTGTGGTGAAGGACCTGAACGGCCTGACTTCCGCCCAGCTGCTTGAAAAGCTGGCCGAAAGTTTCACCGTCGAGGACAAAGGCGCCGAAGAGTACCGCCCTTCGGGACTGCATAACTTCTCGATGTACCTCGACGGCCATTGGTACAGCCTGACGGCCAAACCGGGCACTTATGACGACAACGACCCGATCGGGGTGCTGGACGTCACGGTGCTGTCGAATCTGGTGCTGGACAGGATTCTGGATATCAAAGACCTGCGCACTTCGAAGCGGATCGACTTCGTGGGCGGCATCCGCGGTCTGGGCGAGCTGAAGCGCCGCGTGGACAGCGGCGAGATGAAGGCGGCCTTCGCCCTCTACCCCGTTTCGATGCAGCAGCTCATCAACATTGCCGACACGGGTAACATCATGCCCCCGAAGACGACGTGGTTCGAGCCGAAACTCCGTTCCGGCGTGGTGATCCACTCGTTCGAATAGTTTTCGGTTACTACGACGGTATCTGCCGTACATTCCTTGCAGACCGGAGCATGAACATACCAGTGTATGTGCCTGCTCCGGTTCGCTTTGCCATGCCCCCCCCTCTTTCTTGGGGCTGAATCGGTCCGGTGCAGTTTGCCGGGTCGGGACGTTACGCATGAACGAATCCCGGTCGGACAATTTTTTGAGCGTTTTGAATAACTGAATGCCGGATATTACTCCCGATCTTTGTGCCGTTTCAAACAAACTAAATTCTTCATTTATGAAATGGTTTATCAAATGTATTCGGAATTATGTGAACTTCAACGGCCGGGCACGGCGTAAGGAGTACTGGAATTTCACCC
>CAKVKI010000305.1 GCA_934754975.1 uncultured Alistipes sp.
CGCCGAGCGTGATGGTCCGGTACGAGCGCGAGAGCGAATTGACGATGGCCACGGGCATCGTGAGCAGTGAAATCAGCAGGACGATCCCCATGATGCGGATCGAGAGGACGATCGTCACGGCGATCAGCGCCGCCATGACGTAGGAGATCACGCGGGTCGGGATGCCCCGGCTGCGGGCGAAGTCGCGGTCGAAGGCCACGTACATCACCGGCCGCAGCCACAGCAACGCTCCGGCGATGATAAACAGCGTCAGCACGGCCAGCGCCGTGACGTCGCCGTGCGTCACGGTGACGATGCTGCCGAACAGGTATGCGGAGAGATCGCCCGACGTGTACCCCGGCCGTAGGCTCATGAAGAGCGCGCCGACGGCCATGCCGACCGACCAGATGATGCCGATGGCCGAATCTTCGCGGATGCGGCCCCTGCTGCCGGCCCATTCGATGCCCAGCGCCGAGAGTACGGCGAAGATCATCGCCCCTGCGATCGGGTTGGTGCCGAGGAAAAACGCGATGCCCAGTCCGCCGAACGAGGAGTGCGTGATGCCGCCCGCGAGGAAAACCATCCGGCGGCATACGACATAGGTGCCTATCACGCCGCACGTTATGCCCGAAAGGACGCATGCCGCCAGCGCGTTCGACAAGTAGCCGTATTGGATCAGGTCGCTGAAAAATTCCATACCTCGTTCTTATATTGCGCGCAAATTTACGCTTTTTTCTCGGAAAAGCCCTCCCTTTTCGCGCAGTTTTCGTAATTTCGCCCTGCAAATAACGACAATTTATGCAACAACGCAGAGTAAATTTCCATACCCTCGGCTGCAAACTCAACTTTTCGGAAAGCTCGACCCTCGCCCGGGAGTTCGAGCGCGGCGGTTTCGTGCGCGTCGCACCCGATGCTGAGGCCGACATATGCGTCATCAACAGCTGTTCGGTCACGGAACATGCCGACAAGAAATGCCGCAACCTGATCCGCAAGCTCCACCGCCGCAATCCCGGCGCCATCATCGCTGTGACGGGCTGTTACGCACAGCTCAAGCCGCAGGAAATAGCGGCGATCGAAGGTGTTGATATCGTATTGAGTAATAATGATAAGGGCGCGTTATATAAACGGGTGGTTGAGCTGTCGGGAAAAGGCCGCACACAGGTCTACAGCTGCGACACCGATTCGCTGACTTCGTTCTTCGCGGCCTTTTCGAGCGGCGACCGCACGCGCGCTTTCCTCAAGGTGCAGGACGGCTGCGACTACAAGTGCGCCTACTGCACGATCCACTATGCCCGCGGCGGCAGCCGCAACATGCCGATCGCGGACCTCGTCGCCGAAGCCCGCCAGATCGCCGCGGCCGGACAGAAGGAGATCGTTATCACGGGCATCAACACGGGGGACTTCGGCCGTACGACGGGTGAGCGTTTCATCGACCTGCTGCGTGCGCTCAACGAAGTCGAAGGCATCGGACGCTACCGGATTTCGTCTATCGAGCCGAACCTGCTAACGGACGAAATCATAGCGTTTTGCGCTGCGTCACCTAAATTCCAGCATCACTTCCATATTCCGCTCCAGAGCGGCTCGGACAAAATTCTCGGACTGATGCGCCGCCGCTATACCACGGCCCGCTTCGCCGACCGCATCGCCGCCGTGCGCGCCCTGATGCCCGACGCCTTCATCGGCATCGACGTCATCGTCGGATTTCCCGGCGAAACCGAGGAGGATTTCCGTACGACATACGATTTCCTGGCTGGACTCGAACCCGCCTTCCTTCACATATTTCCTTTTTCGGAGCGTCCCGGAACGCCTGCCGTCGATATGCCCGGCAAGGTGCAGCCGTCGGTGGCGACGCGGCGCGTCGCCGAACTGGAAGAACTTTGCGGGCGGCTGCACGGTGCATTCTGCGCCAAAGCCGTCGGCTCTGAGGATACCGTGCTGTTCGAAAGCACCCTGCGCGGCGGCATGATGTTCGGCTATACGGGCAGTTACCGCCGGGTGAAAGCCCCCTATGACCGGACGCGCATCAACACCATTTGCCGGGTGCGTCTCGGGGCGATGGACGAATCTCACGATCTGATGGGTGATATTCTGGATTAATTCATTATATTTGCATTGATAAAATTAAAAGAAGTATGACGGGTATGCGCAGAAGAGTGACGGTCGGCTTTTTGAGTATCGTCTGCCTGCTGTTTTTTTCGGGGATGGTTTCGTTCGTGGAACTGAGCCACCTGAGCCGCGATACGGGCGAAATCCTCAAGGCCAATAAGCGTAACATCGAGCTGGCCAAGGAGATGCTCGACGCCGCTTATGAGCAGAACGTGGCGCTCATCCGCCTGTCGGTGTTCGGCGACAACTCTTACGACAGCCTTTGCCGGTCGAGTATGGAGCGGCTGGAGAACACGCTGCTCGTGGCCCAGAGCGAAGCGCTCGAGAAGTCGTTTCTCGACTCGCTGGCTTTCGCGACGACCGAACTGCGCCTGCTGACCGACAACTACCTCGCCTTCGGAGCGCAGGCCGCCGCCAATCCGGCCGCCGCCCGCGATTCGGTGGGCCGCAGTTGGTACGACAGCGAATACGAAGTCCTCTACGGCCGTCTGACCGCGGCCATCAAGAACTATATGACCTCGACGCAGAGTTCGCTGGCTCCGCGCGCCGAGCAGATGAAGAAAAACGCTTACCGGGCTGTTACGCCGGTGCTGATCTCGCTCGCCGTGATGATTGCTATCGTGCTGATGCTCTATTATTTCATGTCGGTCTACTGCGTCAATCCCATCATCCGCATGAATAAGGGGCTGGGCGACTACCTGTCGTTCCGCGTGCCGTTTACCGTCAAGGCCGACTGCAAGGACGAAGTCCTGGAGCTGAAGGAGAAGATCGAAACCCTGATAACTGTTTCCAAGCAGCCAAAATCCTGATTGCGATGCGAGTAGACGTAGTTTTGCGATATGTCGGGGTTGTGATGCTTTTCATCGCACTGTTCATGCTGTTGTCGGCGGGGATTTCTTTCGTCAGCGGCATGGATTCGGCCTTCTATCCCCTGTTGCTCGCTTCGCTGCTCACGGCCCTCTTGGGGGCGTTTCCGCTGATTTTCGTCGAACGTACGCAGCAGATCACCAACAAAGAGGGTTTTTGCATCGTGGTCGGTTCGTGGCTGGTCGCCTGCCTGGTCGGCATGTTTCCCTACCTGATCTGGGGCGGGGAATTCAGTCTGGTGAACGCCTGGTTCGAAAGCGTTTCGGGCTTTACGACGACCGGATCGACGATCCTGAACGATATCGAGGTGCTGCCGCGGGGATTGCAGTTCTGGCGCATGTCTTCGACGTGGATCGGGGGTATGGGCGTAGTCATGTTCGCACTGCTGATCCTGCCCTCGCTGGGGCGCAACAAAATGACCCTGTCGAGCGTCGAGCTGTCGACTTTGGCTAAGGATAATTACCGCTACCGGACCCAGATCATCGTGCAGA
>CAKVKI010000306.1 GCA_934754975.1 uncultured Alistipes sp.
CTTCTCAACTGTCTGGCGCGCGAGAGCGATTACCATATCCTCGCCCAGCGCTCCGTGTCGATCGAAAACAACGTCAATTACGACATGCCGCGCATTCAGAAGGTGATGCAGTTCCTGAACGATAATTTTCACCGGGACATATCCGTTGCGGAGGTCAAGGCCCTCGTGAACATGAGCGAACCGACGTTCAGGCGTTTCATCAAACGGCACTCCGGGAAGAGCTTCGTGAATCTGCTCAACGATATCCGGCTGGGGGCGGCTTCGCGCATGCTGATCGAAAATCCGACCAAGAACGTTTCGGAGATCGCCTACAAATGCGGCTTCAACAACCTCTCCAACTTCAACCGGATCTTCAAGAAGGGAAAGGGCTTGACTCCCACTGTGTTCAAAACGTTTTACACCCAGAAGAAAATATCCGTATAAATTCAACCTAAAACTCAAAACGACATGAAAAAGAAATTGCTGTTCTCTGCGTGCGCCTGCATGGCCGTTGTCCTCGTCCTCGGATGTTCCGAGGTGAACGGTGTGCCGAGCCGCGCTCCTTCGGGATATCCCGAAGGCCCCAAGACCATGGTCGATGCCGGCGCCACGGCCATTACCCGGACGCTCTACGAAAATCTGTTCGTGCTGGCCGAGCGCGGTACGATGTTCGGTCATCAGATACCGACCCTGTACGGTCTGGACAACAACAGGAAATGGTGGGCCGGCGACGACACCGACCTTTCCGACACGAAATACCTGACGGGCAGCCACCCGGCTGTCTGCGGCTGGGAGCTTTCCAACATCGAGCTGGACATGGAGACCAATATCGACGGAGAACAGTTCACCGAAGTACGCAAGCACATCATCGCGGCCTTCGGACGCGGAGCCGTCAATACGATTTCGTGGCATTGCGCCAATCCCGTTTCGGGCGGAAACTCGTGGGACGGGACGCGCGCCGTCTATTCGATCATTCCGGGCGGCGAGAACCATGAAAAGTTCAAAGGCTGGCTCGATAAGGTCGCCGGTTTCATGCTGAGCCTCAAGTCGCCCGAAGGCGAGCCCATTCCGCTGATCTTCCGTCCGTGGCATGAGCATACCGGCTCCGGCTTCTGGTGGGGCAAGGGAAATGCGACGGCGCAGGAGTTCGTTGCGCTGTGGCAGTTCACGATTTCGTACCTGCGCGACGTGAAGGGACTGCACAATCTGATCTGGGCCTATTCGCCCGATATGATCCATCTCAATTCGCGCGACGCTTACCTCGAATACTGGCCCGGCGACGAATGGGTCGATATTCTGGGACTCGACGCCTACGACCGCAACGGTGCGGATTACGACCACAAGGGATTGCAGATGATCCGCCTGATGAAGAATATCGCCTATACGAAGAACAAGCCGTTGGCGCTGACCGAAACGGGCCTTGAGAACAACAACCCTGAGGAGTCGAGCTACTGCAACAAAAAATGGTGGACGTCGATGCTCTACAAGATTATCGAGAACGAGCCCGTATCGTTCGTGCTGTTGTGGCGCAACGGCGATTTCCCGGCAAACGGCGGGCACTATTTCAGCGCTTTCCGCGGGTGCTATTCCGAAAAGGATTTCCTGGATTTCTCCCGGAAGGAGCAGATTCTTTTAGAGGACGACCTGCCGGATATGTACAAACCGCTCAAGTAGCGGTCCGGGGAATAAAAAAGGATGCCTTTCGGGCATCCTTTTTTATTGTGGCGGGGCTTCCTGTTATTCGAATTCGGCCATTACGCGCTCCATTTTCCGGCGGATTTCGGCGGTGCAGAGGTTGCCGATGCTGCCTTCGTGGGTGTGGCGCACTTCGCGCGTGGGGCGGTACTGGCCGCGCTGTACGGCCATGCCGACCTGTTTGTAGGCTTCGCGGAAGGGAACCCCTCCGAGTACGAGCCGGTTCACGTCTTCGACCGTGAAAAGGTAGTCGTATTTCGGGTCGTCGAGGATGCCGGCGTTGACTTTCAGGTGCGCGAGCATGAAGTCGCACATCGAGAGGGTGCGTTTGATTTCGGTCGTCGCCGGGAAGAGGATATCCTTCAGCAGCTGCATGTCGCGGTGGTAGCCGATCGGAAGGTTGGCCGTGAGCAGGGCGATTTCATTCGGCACGGACTGCAGGCGGTTGCAGCGGCCGCGCATGATTTCGAAGACGTCGGGGTTTTTCTTGTGGGGCATGATGCTCGATCCCGTGGTGAGGTTGTCGGGCAGCGACACGAAGCCGAAATTCTGGCTCATGAAGAGACATACGTCCATCGCAAGGCGGCCTACGGTGGCGGCTATGGCTGCGATGGCGCTGGCCGCGGCGCGTTCGCTCTTGCCGCGGCTCATCTGCGCCGCCACGACGTTGTAGTGGAGCGTTTCGAAGCCCATCAGACGGGTGGTCATCGTGCGGTCGAGCGGGAACGACGAGCCGTATCCGGCGGCCGAGCCGAGCGGGTTCTGGTTGGCGATATGCCATGCGGCGGCAACCAGCCGCATGTCGTCTACGAGCGTCTCGGCATAGGCGCCGAACCACAACCCGAACGACGAGGGCATGGCGATCTGCAGGTGGGTGTACCCCGGCATCAGCACCTCCTTATATCGTTCGCTCAGGCTTTGCAGCCGGTCGAACAGCGTTTTTGCGGCGTCGGCGGTCTGGCGCAGTTCGTCGCGCAGGAAAAGTTTGAGGTCCACCAGCACCTGGTCGTTGCGCGAGCGGCCCGAATGGATCTTCTTGCCTGCGTCGCCCAGCCGCCGCGTGAGCATCAGCTCCACCTGCGAGTGGACGTCCTCGGTGTCCGGCTCGATCACGAAGCGTCCGGCTTCGATCTCAGCGGCGATCTCTTTCAGGCCGGCGGTCAGCACCTCCAGTTCGGCGGAGGTCAGGAGGCCGATCTTTTCGAGCATGGCGATGTGGGCCAGCGACCCTTCGACGTCGTATTTCGCCAGCCGCATGTCCAGTTCGCGGTCGTTGCCCACGGTATATTCCTCGATCATCTTGTCGGGCTCGAAGCCCTTGTCCCAAAGTTTGGTTGCCATACCTTATCTAATTTCGTTTTTTCAGTTTGTCCGGCGGTTTGTCGCCGCAGTCGCGTCCTCGGAGTAGCTTTTATCTTTTGCGGGAAAAGAGTGTGTCAGACGGTTTTCGCCAGTTCCCGTATGAATTTTTCGTAAACGGCGATTCCCTCCCCGATCTCCGACATAAGTACGTATTCGTCGGCCGTGTGGGAGCGCGACGACTCTCCCGGCCCCATTTTGAGCGACGGGAAGGGCATCAGGGCCATGTCCGACGTGGTGGGGGAGACATAGCTCCGGCGTCCGGCGGCCTGCGCCGCGCGGGCGAGCGGATGTGCGGCGTCGAGCGCCGAGGCGCGGATGCGCGTCGAGCGGGGCACGGCTTCGGAGCGGAGCGCGCCGCGCAGGATTTCGACCGTCTCTTCGTTGGTGTAGGCGTCGGTCGTGCGG
>CAKVKI010000307.1 GCA_934754975.1 uncultured Alistipes sp.
ATCTACCTCTCCTTATACATGCTCTGGTAATATTTTTCATACTCGCCTGAAGTGATGTCGTCCATCCATTTTTGATTTTGGAGGTACCATCGGACTGTTTTTTCGATTCCTTCCTCGAATTGCAGGGTGGGCTGCCATCCCAGTTCGTCTTTGAGTTTGCGGGAGTCTATGGCGTACCTCATATCGTGGCCCGCGCGGTCTGTGACGTAGGTGATGAGTTTCTCCGACGATCCCTCGGGGTTGCCCAGCAGCCGGTCCACGGTCCTGACGATCACCCGTATCAGGTCGATGTTGCGCCACTCGTTGAAACCCCCGATGTTGTACGTGTCGGCGACCTTTCCCTTGTGGAAAATCACGTCGATGGCCCGCGCGTGGTCCTCGACATAGAGCCAGTCGCGGACGTTCTCGCCACGGCCGTACACCGGAAGCGGCCTTCCATGGCGGATGTTGTTGATGAACAGCGGAATCAGCTTCTCCGGAAACTGATAGGGCCCGTAGTTGTTCGAGCAGTTGGTCACCAGCGTCGGCAGGCCGTACGTGTCGTGGTAGGCCCGCACGAAGTGGTCCGACGAAGCCTTCGAGGCCGAGTAGGGGCTGTGCGGGTCGTACTTCGTATCCTCGGTGAAGAACCCGTCCCCGAAAGGACCTCCGCCGCTCTGGCCGCCCGCAGGATCGCCCGCCGGGCGGGTCAGCTCCAGCGCACCGTACACCTCGTCCGTCGAGATGTGGTAGAACAGCTTCCCTTCCCACGCTCCGTTCCAGCGCTCCCGCGCCGCTTCGAGCAGCGACAGCGTGCCCATGACGTTGGTCTGCGCAAAGGTGAACGGATCCTTGATCGAGCGGTCCACATGGCTTTCGGCCGCGAGGTGGATCACTCCGTCGATGCCGTACCGCCGGAACAGCTCACGCATCGCTTCGAAGTCGCAGATGTCGCCCTTAACGAAGGTGTAGTTCGGGGCGTTCTCGATATCTTTCAGGTTGGCCAGGTTGCCCGCATAGGTCAGCTTGTCCAGGTTGACGATCCGGTAATCGGGGTATTTGTTCACGAAAAGGCGGACTACGTGCGAGCCGATAAAGCCCGCGCCGCCCGTGATGAGGATAGTGCGCTGCATAGTGATTGAATTATTCGGCGAGTTGTTTCAGGCAGTACAGCATGGACTCCCGCCAGTGGGGGATCTCCATGTCGAAGGCGGTCTTGATTTTGGTCTTGTCCAGCACCGAGTAGGCCGGGCGGACGGCTTTGGCCGGGAATTCCGACGTGCGGCAGGGGACGATGCGGCATGTGTCGCGGCCCGCGGCCGCGGCGATCTCCGCCGCGAAGTCGTACCACGAGCAGACGCCCTCGTTCGTGAAGTGGTACACGCCCTCCCGGCCCGCATAGCGTTCCGACTCGATGATCGAGAAGATCGCAAGCGCCAGGTCCCCGGCGTAGGTCGGCGTGCCCACCTGGTCGAAGACCACGTTCAGCCGATCACGCTCGGACGTCAGGCGCAGCATCGTCTTGAGGAAGTTGTTTCCGAACTCCGAGTAGAGCCACGCCGTGCGGAAGATCAGGTGCCGGCAGCCCGACGCCGTGACGGCCTGCTCGCCCGCCAGCTTCGTGCGTCCGTACGCCCCCAGCGGCGAGGGCGCCATATCCTCCGTATAGGGCCTGTGCGCCGTGCCGTCGAAGACATAGTCCGTCGAGATGTGGAACAGCGTCGCGCCCGTCGCTTTGGCCGCCGCCGCGAGGTTGCCCGCGGCGAGGTGGTTCAGCAGGTCCGCCGTCGATTCGTCCTCCTCGGCCCGCTCCACGTTCGTGTAGGCCGCGCAGTTCACGATCACGTCGATCCTGTTTTCCCGGACCGACTGCATGACGGCATCGGCGTCGGTGATGTCCAGCTGCGCGACGTCCGTGCAGATGTAGTTGTGGGGCGAGACCCCGCCCAGCCGGCGCAGGGCGCTGCCCAGCTGGCCGTTGGCGCCCGTAATAAGGATATTAAGCATAGTAGTCTTCGTTATAGTCGAACAGCGCCCCGGCATCCCGCAGCAGCGGATTGCCGCTGTCCTTGGCCGAGAGGACGACATCCCCGGGCGGCAGCTGCCAGTCGATGCCAAGCGCCGGGTCGTTCCACGCCACGGCGCCCTCCGATTCGGGGGCGTAGGGGTTGTCGCACTTGTATTGGAATGTCGCTTCGTCGCTCAGCACGGCGAAGCCGTGCGCAAAGCCCCGGGGGATAAAGAACTGCCGTTTGTTGTCTTCGGTCAGTTCCACCGCGACGTGTCGTCCGAACGTGGGCGAGCCGCGCCGGATATCCACCGCAACGTCAAGCACACGTCCCCGGACCACGCGCACGAGTTTCGACTGCGCGTATTTCCCCTGCTGGAAGTGAAGCCCGCGCAGCACTCCGTAGCGCGAGTGCGACTCGTTGTCCTGCACGAAACGCACGGGGCGAACCTGCTCGTCGAACTGCTGCTGCGAGTAGCTCTCGAAGAAGTAACCGCGCTGGTCGCCGAACACCTCCGGTTCGAGGACCACGACGCCCTCCAGGGCTGTTGTCAGGACTTTCATATCAGCGGCTTTCGTCCAGGAGTTTCAGAAGGTACTGCCCGTACTGGTTTTGGAGCATCGGCTGAGCAAGCTCTCGCAGTTTGCCGGACGTGATCCACCCGTTGCGGTAGGCGATGCCCTCCAGGCAGGCGATCTTAAGACCCTGGCGTTTCTCGATGACCTCCACGAAGATCGAAGCTTCCGCCAAAGAGTCGTGCGTGCCCGTGTCCAGCCACGCGAAGCCGCGCTGCAGCGTCTGAACCTTCAGCTCGCCGCTTTGCAGGAAAGACTGGTTCACGCTTGTGATCTCCAGCTCGCCCCGCGCCGAGGGTTTGATGCGTTTGGCTATATCGACGACCTTGTTCGGGTAGAAGTACAGCCCTACGACGGCATAGTTCGATTTCGGGTGTGCGGGTTTCTCTTCGATGGAAAGGCAGTTCCCGGCCCCATCGAACTCTGCGACCCCGTAACGCTGCGGATCGTCCACCCGGTATCCGAAGACCGTAGCCTTGCCATCCGCTTCCGCCGTGCGAACTGCCTCACGCAGAAGACCCGTGAAACCCGAGCCGTGGAAGATATTGTCCCCCAGGACAAGGCACACGGAGTCATCGCCGATGAAATCCTCACCGATCAGGAAAGCCTGCGCCAGGCCGTCCGGGGAGGGCTGTACGGCATACTCCAGACGAACACCGTAGTCAGAGCCGTCACCAAGCAGGCGCCGGAAGCCCGGAAGGTCGTCCGGGGTGGAGATCACCAAGATATCGCGGATGCCGGCAAGAAGCAGTGCCGAAAGCGGGTAGTAGACCATCGGCTTGTCGTAAATAGGAAGAAGCTGCTTGCTTACGCCCTTCGTGATCGGATACAAACGGCTCCCGCTGCCGCCCGCTAAGAGTAGACCTTTCAT
>CAKVKI010000308.1 GCA_934754975.1 uncultured Alistipes sp.
GTTGCGGCCCTGATCGTCGAATCCGTGGGTCATCTCGTGGCCGATCACCACGCCGATCGCGCCGTAATTCACCGCGTCGTCGGCATCGGAGTTGTAGAACGGCGGCTGGAGAATGGCGGCCGGGAAGCAGATCTCGTTGGTCGTGGGGTTGTAGTAGGCGTTCACCGTCTGGGGCGACATATGCCACTCGTCCTTATCCACGGGTTTGCCGAGTTTCGAGATATTGTCGGCCGTATACCAATGGTTGGCATTGACGATGTTTTCCCAATAGCTCTTCGAGGGGTCGATCGCCAGCGTCGTGTAATCTTTCCACTTGTCGGGATAGCCGATCTTCACCGTAAAGGCGGCCAGCTTCTCCTGCGCTTTGGCTTTCGTGGCGTCCGACATCCAGTCGAGCGCCGCGATGTGCTGGCCGAGGGCCGTCTGCAGGTTCTTCACCAGCGCCAGCATGCGCTCCTTGTCCTTGGCGGGGAAATATTTGGCGACGTACATTTCGCCGACAGCCTCCGACAGCGTGCCGTTGGGCACCGACATCGCGCGCTTCCAGCGGGGTTTCATCTCCTGCTGGCCCGACATCACCTTGCCGTAGAAATCGAACGAAGCCTGCTGGAATTCGTCGCTCAGGTACGATGCCGCAGCGTCGATATACTGCGCCGCGAGGTAATAGCGGATATCCTCCAGCGGAGCGTTCTTCATCAGGTCGTTGGCATTGGCGATGGCCGACGGCGTGGTGACGATGATCGTCTCGAAGTCGCCGATGCCCGTAGCCTTGTAGTAAGCCGCCCAGTCTACGGCGTCGTAAGTCTTTTCGAAATCGGCCTTCGCCGTAGGGTTGTACT
Source organism: uncultured Alistipes sp. (assembly GCA_934754975.1). Lineage (GTDB taxonomy): Bacteria > Bacteroidota > Bacteroidia > Bacteroidales > Rikenellaceae > Alistipes. Next base: position 840 of record CAKVKI010000308.1, read on the forward strand.
GCGCGGGGATATTGCGCAGTTCGACGTTCGACCACGATTTCTCGGCCAGCTTCGTCTCGACGTTCATCACGCCGGCGACCGCCTTTTCGACGTCGGCTTCGGGAATCCCCGCAAGACGGAAAATCTTGCCCAGGTACTCCTTGTAGCCCTTACGGATATTCTCGTTTTCGGGATCGAGGTAATAATCGCGGTTGCCCATCGTCAGGCCCGACTGCGAAATGTAGAGGGCGTTGATGTCGCTGTTCATCAGGTCGGCCTGCACGCCGACGCCGAAGAGCGGATTGGCTACCGTCGTATGGAGTTTGGCCACGATGCCGGTCAGCTCTGCGCGGTCCCCGACGGAGAGAATCTCCCCGAGGACACTCTTCAGGGGAGCGGCTCCCTCGGCGTTCAGGCGCGTCGAATCGAGACCCATTTTATAAAGGTCCGAAATCTTCTGCTCGACGCTTCCCGGCGCGGCGCTGATTTTGGTCATCTCGGAGAAGAGTTCGTTGATGCGCTTCTCGTTGTTGTCGCGCAGCACGTCGAACGAACCGTAACGCGAATATTCGGGCTTCAGGGGGTTGTTCTTCTGCCAGCCGCCCGTGGCGTATTCATAGAAATCGGCGTTGGGAGCGACCGAAAGGTCGAAATTGGCCAGGTCGATAGCCGGAGTTTTGGATGTATTCTGACAACTTGCCATACAAGCTACTGTTGCTGCAAAAATGAAAATCTTTTTCATTGGTTCGGGTTTTTAGTGAAGACAGGGGTGTCCGTTCGTGCCGGAGCGCCCCTGTCATGTTCTGTATCTTGTTCGGAAGCCCGGATTATTTGCGGATGGCCGCAACTCCCGGAAGCTCTTTACCCTCCATGTACTCCAGCAGGGCGCCGCCGCCCGTCGAGACATAGGAAACCTTGTCGGCCAGACCGAACTTGTTGATGCAGGCTACCGAGTCGCCGCCGCCGATGAGCGAGTAAGCGCCCTTCGAAGTGGCTTCGGCGATCGCTTCTGCCACGGCACGCGAGCCGGTTGCGAATTTGTCGATCTCGAACACGCCCACGGGACCGTTCCAGAGAATCGTCTTGCACTTGAGGATCTCCTCGCGGAAAACCTTCTTGCCCTCTTCGGCGATGTCCACGCCTTCCCAGCCGTCGGGAATGTCATTGGCCGGAGCGACGCCCGTATTGGCGTCGGCCGAGAATGCGTCGGCGATCAGCGCATCGGGAGACATTACGATCTTCACGCCCTTCTCCTTGGCTTTGGCCAGAATGTCGAGCGCCGTCGGAAACTGATCCGGCTCGCAGATCGAATTGCCGACCTTGCCGCCCTCCGCAGCCGCGAAGGTGTAGGTCATGCCGCCGCCCAGCACCAGTACATCCACCTTTTCGAGCAGGTTCTCGATGATGGTGATTTTGGTCGAAACCTTCGAACCGCCCAGAATGGCGCAGAACGGACGCTGCGGGTCGAGCATGATGCCGTCGATGGCCTTCAGCTCGTTCTCCATCACGTAACCGAACATTTTGTCGTTGGGGAAATAGTCGGCGATCAGGGCCGTCGATGCGTGTGCGCGGTGCGCGGTGCCGAACGCGTCGTTGATGTAGCAGTCGGCATACGATGCGAGTTTCTTGACGAACTCCTTCTGCGGACCTGCTTTCAGCGCTTTCTTGGCGGCTTTCTTCTCCTCGTCGGTGGCGTCTTCGGCCAGACCGCGGGGTTTGCCCTCCTCCTCGGCATAGAAGCGCAGGTTCTCCAGCAGCATCACTTCGCCGGGCTTGAGGTTTTTGGCCATCTCGGCAGCCTTCTCGCCCATGCTGTCGCCGGCGAACAGCACCTTCACGCCCAGACGCTTCTCGATGGCGGGGATGATCTGCTCCAGCGAGAACTTGGGATCGGGATTCTTTTTGGGACGTCCCAGGTGCGACATCAGGATCACCGAGCCGCCCTTTTCGAGTACTTTCTTGATGGTGGGGATCGCCGCACGGATACGGGTGTCGTCCGTCACCTCGCCCTTCTCGTTGAGGGGCACGTTGAAATCCACGCGGATGATTGCGCGCTTGCCTTTGAAATCGTAATTGTCGATTGCGAACATAGCTCTTTGATTTTGAATTATTTTAATGAATTGATCTTTCAGGTCCGTATTCCGGGACAAATTTATGAAAATATTTTAAAAAACTGTTATTCCGATAACAGAAAAAATGATGCGCCGCCGGGTGCCGGAGCCGGAAAATCCGTCCGCCCGCACTCCGGACGCACCGAACCGCCCCTTCGGGCATACCGTCAATAAAACGTTCCCTTCGGGGCGAAGATCGCATAGCCGAAGTTGAAAGTCAGGTACATGTTTTTCCAGTTGCGCAGGTCGTATTTGGTAAGCGCGAGGCTTACCGGGCCGATCGGGGTGTGGTAGACCAGCGACGCCTCGGCAATGTAATGCCAGCGTTTGTCCACCGCCGTACTCAGCGCCCCGGGCACATAATCCCGCTTGGCACGGAACATCGTATAGAAGCCCGTGCGGAAGAAGAAGTTGGGCATCAGGTCGAACGTCGGCATCACGCCGCCCGCAACGAAGCGTTTGCCCCGGAAGTCGGGCATGTAGATCA
>CAKVKI010000309.1 GCA_934754975.1 uncultured Alistipes sp.
TGGCGGCCTACACGGGCATCGTGTTCAAACGAATCGCCCCGGCGGATTTCACGGCCGCGGATTTCGAATACGCACAGGCACACCTCAACATCACCTCGTTCCTTTACGGACTGCTCCGTCCGCTGGACGCGATCCGCACCTACCGCCTCGAAGGCGGCGCCGTACTGCCCGGCCACGACGAGCGGACCGTTTTCGACTATTGGCAGGATAAACTGACCGACGCTTTTCTGGAGAAGATCAAAGCCGACGACGGCATATTGGTCAACCTGGCCAGCGGCGAAATGAAGCGGCTGTTCGATTGGAAACGCATCCGCCGCGAAGTACGGGTCATCACCCCCGAATTCCGCATCCGTGAAGGCGACCGGCTGAAAACCGTCGTGGTTTATACGAAAATGTGCCGCGGCGAGATGACCCGTTACATCCTCAAAAACCGCATCGGCGATCCGGAGTTGCTGAAAGCGTTCGAGTGGGAAGGCTTCCGGCAGGACGCGGCGCTCAGCAAAGCCGACGACTGGGTGTTTACGATGTAACGGTCGGCACCCGGCAGGCACATCGGACGGCAGCAGGACAGGACGGACACAAGCGAACGCGGGCAAATCCGGCCGGACAGTCCGCAGCCTGTCATCCGTCCTGTCCGACGAACAGCAGTTTGTCGGTCCGATAACCCCGCTGTTCGGCCAAGCGGAGGATGCGGTTGAGCGTATGGGCCGGCAATACGGGCGTACGGGACAGAATCCAGAGCAACTTCGGCGAACTGCCCCCGACCAGCGCCCAGCTGTAATCGCCGGCCAACTCCATGATGTTGTAATCGGAATAGAAAATCCAGAAGAACGATACCCGCAGACGCCCCGGCAGGCGGCTCATATGGGCTTTGCCGCGCGCCTGCTTCCGGCGGCCCGTACGAAGATCGGCGCCGCTGTTGAGTACCCCGACGCTGCCGTCCGGGCGCAGTTCGTACTGCGCCCGGACCCGGTCCAAACCCCGTTCAAACGGATGGTCGTAGCGGGCGATCTCGTACCAGAGACCCATATAGCGCGGCAGGTCGAGCGACGGCACCGTCGTCCGGTTTTTATCGTCCGACCCCGAAGCGTAAACCACCACCAGAATCAACAGCGCGGCAGCCAACAATAAAATCACGATTCCCATTTCCCGAATTTTCGGAGTTCCCCAGCAGATTTTATGCCGCAGAATACACGACCGGTCCGGATTTCACACGGGATAAAAAGAATTGCTCCGGATGAAATCTCCGGTGCATGGTCCAAATACGACAAAGGAGAGCGCCCGGGAAAAGCCTCCGGCAAGGCGGATCGCTTTGATTCCGGCCGGACGTCCGGACAAAAGGGCAAACCGGTCCGGCGGTGCGAATTGGTCCGCTCGGAACAGGACTTTCAGATACAGGGAGAGAGACCTGTCCTGTGACAGCGTCCGGGCGTGCGGACTACTCCGCTGCGAGCAGGGCCTTCAGAATACCCTCCTCGTCATAGCCGCAGAGGGCGTAGAGCTGCGCAGGGGTCCCGTGTTCGACCCACTCGTCGCCGATGCCCAGCGCATGCACCGAAGCATCGAAACCGCGGGCATTGAAGAACGCCGCAACGGCTTCGCCGACGCCTCCGCGCAGGGAGCCGTCCTCGACCGTCACCACGCGGCGGAATTTCGCGCCCACTTCGAGGAGCAGTTCCTCGTCGAGGGGCTTGGCGAAGCGCAGGTCGTAATGGGCCGCGCTCACCCCCTTTTCGGCGGCGCGGACAGCGGCGCGCGCGGCGGCGTTGCCGACCGTCCCGATGGTCACCAGGGCCACATCCGTTCCGTCGCGGAGTTTGCGTCCCCTGCCCACGGGCAGGGCTTCGAACCGTGCGCCGTGCCACATCCGGCCTTCGCCGTTGCCGCGCGGATAGCGGATCATAAAGGGATGGCCGTATTGCAGGCCCGTATACATCATGTTGCGCAGTTCCAGTTCGTCCATCGGCGCGGCGATCACAAGTCCGGGCACGCTGCCGAAAGCCGCCATGTCGAAGACTCCGTGATGCGTCACGCCGTCCTCGCCGACCAGGCCGCCCCGGTCGAGACACATCACCACCGGAAGGTCCTGAATGGCGACGTCGTGGATCACATTGTCGTAAGCCCGCTGCATGAAAGTCGAATAGATATTGCAGAACGGCACCATGCCCGCGGCGGCCAGTCCGGCCGAAAATGTCACGGCATGCCCCTCGGCAATGCCCACGTCGAAACAGCGCGAAGGCATGGTCTGCATCAGGATGCTCATCGAACAGCCCGACGGCATGGCGGGCGTAACGCCCACGACGCGGTTGTCGCGCTCGGCCAGTTCGACGAGCGTTTCGCCGAAAACGTCCTGATAGCGCGACGCCGGACCCGGCGACGAAATCCGTTCGCCCGTATCGGGATTGAACCGCCCCGGCGCATGCCAGACGGGCTGATTGTGTTCGGCGGGCAGGTAGCCCTTGCCCTTTACGGTCATGACGTGCAGCAGTTTGGGACCTTCGATATCGCGCAGCGCGCGAAGCGTCCGCACCAACTCCTTGAGGTTGTGGCCGTCCACGGGTCCGAAATAGCGGAAATTGAGACTTTCGAACAGGTTGCTCTTGTTGAGCAGGCCCTGCTTGACGGCGTTGCCCGCTTTCTGGCAGAGACGCAGCAGGCGCGGCGTATGCGAAAGAAGGCCCCACAGCCGCTGTTTGAAACGGTTGTAGTGGACCGAAGTCGAAATCTTGAGCAGGTAATTTTTCAGCGCGCCCGTGGCCTGGTCGATAGCCATGTTGTTGTCGTTCAGGATCACCAGCAGGTTGGTGCGCTTGCTGGCCCCGGCGTTGTTCAGCCCTTCGAAAGCCAGCCCGCCGGTCATCGAACCGTCGCCGATGACAGCCACAACCTGACGTTTCTCGCCCCGCAGTTCGGCCGCCTTGGCCATGCCGAAAGCCGCGGAGATCGACACCGAGGCGTGTCCCCCTCCGAAAGCGTCGTATTCGCTCTCGGACATGCGCGGGAAACCGCTGATGCCCCCCAGCCTGCGCTTGGTCCTGAACGCTTCGCGGCGGCCCGTGATGATCTTGTGCGCATAGGTCTGGTGCCCCACGTCCCATACGATCTTATCGTCGGGCGTATCGAAGACATAATGCAGGGCGGCGGCCAGTTCCACGGCTCCCAGACTCGACGCGAGGTGTCCGGGATTGACCGAACATTCGTCGATGATGTAGCGTCGCAGTTCGTCGCAGTAAGCGCGCAACTCCTCCGCGGAGAGCCTTTTGAGGTCCTCCGGCGAATCGATATGTCGAAGCAATCTGTATTCTTCCGGCGTCATAGCGGCACAAAGATAATGCAAGGTGAGCGCAATGTCAAATTTATTTGAACATTGCCGAACCGCAGCCTATCCAAGACAAAGTCAAAGATAGTGCAAGAC
>CAKVKI010000310.1 GCA_934754975.1 uncultured Alistipes sp.
GCTCCCGGCAGACGGAACCGGGGCGAATATGCCCGCGCCACGCCATGATCAGCGGCGTGCGAAACGACTCCTCGTACATAAAACGCTTGTCGTAGAGGCCGTGTTCGCCCAGCAAAAACCCCTGATCGGAGGTGTAGACGATCAGCGTGTTCTCCATCAGGCCGTTTTCTTCCAGATAGTCGAGGACCCGGCCGATCTGGTCGTCCACCGAGCGGATCGTGCGGCAGTAATCGTGTATGTAACGCTGGTACTTCCAGCGCAGCAGCTTCTTTCCTTGGGGACGGTCGGCCAGAAAGTCGCGGTTCTTGCGGCCGTAGGAGTCGTCCCACACACGGCGCTGTTCGGGCGTCAGCGTACCCATGGCGATATCCCAGCTGTCGTGAATGTATTGCAGGGTCGGCTCGTCTTTCAGCTCCTCCACCTTGAAATCGAAGGCATACCCCATATGACGGTCGATCGTCAGCTGCTGCTGGCGCATCTGGTCGCCGCGCGTGGCGTAGTCGTCGAAAAGGGTTTCGGGTTCCGGAAATTCGACATCTTCGTACAGGTCGAGGTACTTCAGATCGGCCATCCAATTCCGATGCGGGGCCTTGTGGTGGATCATCAGGCAGAAAGGCGCGTCGTCGTCCCGGCGCCCGTCGAGCCACGCCAAAGCGTGATCGGTAATGATATCGGTGGCGTATCCCTCCTGACGGACATATTTGCCGCCGGTTTCGGGCGTACGCATCACCGGATTGTAATACTCCCCCTGATCCCACAGCAGGTCGTAATAATCGAATCCCCTGGGTTCGACGCTCAGGTGCCATTTGCCGAAGATCGCCGTCCGGTAGCCGTCGGCCCGGAGCAGTTCGGGGAAATGCACCAGCGTCGTATCCATAATGCCGTAACTGAGCGTGGTCTGTCCGTGACGATGGCTGTACATGCCGGTCAGCAGGGTCGCCCGCGAAGGCGCCGAGATCGAATTTTCGACGAACGCTTCGCCAAAAAGCATCCCTTCGCGCGCCAGCCGGTCGATATTGGGCGTCGGCGCCAGCCGCGAAATCGGATGCCCGTAGGCGCTGACGGTCTGATAAGCATGGTCGTCCGTCATGATATAGACGATATTGGGCCGCCCGGATTCCCTGCCGCCCGCCGCCCGCTGCGCGGCGCATGCCGCGGGAACGGCGGCCGCAACCCCGCAAAGAAGGGCCGAAGAGAGATGATTCTGCCTCATTTGTTCCTACTTTATTTAAATGTATGAACAAATATAGCGATAAAATCCGAAAATACGATCCCGGCGTCCGATTTTTCGACCGAAAAACTTCAACCGGCGCACCTACTCCGCCCCCTGTTGCTGCAATATGCGGGTCACGGCGGCTCCCTGACGCGGGAACAGGCGCAGGTTGTACGAGAACTGAGCGAGGAAATAGCGGCCCAGGCCGAGGTTCGAGACATTGCGGATATAGGTGCCCGTCACCGTGCGGCGGAAAGTCGTGCCGTTCTGGTCGAAGAGATCATTGACGCCGACGGTCACCTCGCCCAGCCGCCTGCGGAAAAGTTTGCATCCGACCTGCAGGTTGCAGATCAGCCGCTGCTCGCGGAAAGTATCGGTGATTCCCTTGTAATAGTTGTAGTCGGCGCTGCCGCGCAGCACGATCCGCTGCCGCACCACGAAGTTCAGGTCGGCCGTGAGGTATTGGCTGACATAAACGTTGTCCACGGTCCGTATCTGCGAACTGTTGCGGCTCACGTTATAATAGCCCGTATAGCTGATTTTGAAATCGACGCTTTCAGAGATGTTGCTCCCCAGCGTCAGCCCGGCGTCGTACGAATCCCCGTTCAGGCAGTTGCGCGTTCCGTTGATGACGCTCGGAATACGTCCGGTCGTAACCCCGGCCTTGACGTTGAGATTGCTGCGCAGCCACCGCACCGGGAAACCGTAGCTGAGCGTCGTGCGCAGGTTCCAGTAGCCCGGCAGATTGACCGGCCGCACGAACTGGTTGCCCTCTCCCAGCTCCGTGCCGTCGTCGCCGATGACGAACTGCGGCGTGTCGATCACCAGCGAATCGGCGATCGTATTGGGGCTGGCCGAAAACCGCACGGCAAGCGTGAAGGTGCGGCCCTTAAGGGCGTTCGAGCGGATATACTGCGCCGAAAGATTATGCGTATAGACGGGCTTCAACCCCGGATTTCCGGCAAAGACATGCTGCCGGTTGGTGGCATTGACGATGCTCTGGAGATCGGCGGCGCGGGGATTCCGCGTGCGCGACGACGCGTCGATCTTGAGCAGGTTGCTGCGGTCGAAGTGGATGTTGCCCACCACGTTGTAGGTTATGTTGTCGAACGACGCCGAAGTCCTGTCCGGCACAGGCAGCGTGTAGTGGCCCCCGAAACCGACATGCTGGTAATAGACCGATGCCGCGACCTTGGTCTTCTTAAAAAGATACTGGTAGGAAAGCCCCGCACGCTGTGTCAGGTAGTCGTAATCGTAATCCGTGGACTGGCGCGGATCGGGCTCCGGACCGAACGTTCCGGTTTTATTGTCGAAAAGCACCGTCCGGCGGTTCACCCGGTTGGCGGCGTAAGTCACGCGGTAGTCGGCGCTCATGCGCGAACGCCGGCCGAGCGCATGCGTGTAGGTCGCGCTTCCGCTGACGTAATAGCCGGGCTGTTCGCGGTTCGTACGCGAAATATTGCGGGCGTCGTAAGCAGCCGTATCGGCCCCGATATCGTCCGGATCGCGGAAGGTATACTGCCGCGGCAGGCTGAACTGCTCCCCGCCGCTGTATCGGCCGCCGACGCCGAAAGTCAGGCTGCGCAGCTTCCTGCCCGGCAGCCGGTAACGGTAAATCAGGTTGTTGGAGACGTTGTACCCGAAATTGTCGTTGTGCGCGAAGTTGCGGCGGCGGTTCACGAAGCGGATGTCGTCGTCCGCGAATTTGTTGTCGGTGCGGCTGAAGGTCTCGTTGTCGAGCAGGTAATCCTGCACGCTGAACGCCGTGCGCATCATCAGCGAATGGCTGCTGTTGAATTTGTAGTCGAAACGCGAATTGAAGCGGTGGTTGACGTTTTCGATCCGCGCATCGGTCGCACCGTCGTACAGCACCAGCTTTTCCGAAGAGGTGAAGGTCTGCCGGTCCGTCAGGCTTTCGTTGCGGTTGTCGGCCCGGTTGAAGAAATAGCTGGCCGTAATCTTGGCCTTTTCGCCCCACTCGTCGCTGTAGTTCGCGCCCACGGCCTGCACCGTCGAAACGCCGTCGAGCGGCCGCACCATGAAGTTGCCGCTGCCGCTGCGGGCGTTGGCCTGCCCCTGCTCCGTCGTCCCCAGGATATCCTCGAACGAAAAATTCTGCATATTGACATTGTTCACCAGCGCGATGACCGACAGCCGCCGCGCCCGGTCGAAGAGATTGACATTGCCGCCGCCGATGTATTT
>CAKVKI010000311.1 GCA_934754975.1 uncultured Alistipes sp.
AAGTTTTATATTTTACAACAGCGTCTGCAAAAAATATCACCCTCCCGACCCAAGGTTATTACCTTCCCGTCCCGGCGCACTTCGAAACGGGGCGAACTGCAGACACAAAAACTCTTCGACACCTATTTAATATATAAAGCGGCGTCCCGGATTTTCATTACCTTCACACCCGGAAAACAGCATATGCCATGAAAACGATAACTCTGTTCGACGACTATTTACTGCGTCCGCTGCGCGGCGACGACGCCCCGGCGATTTTCAGCGCCATAGACTCTCAGCGCGAACACCTCGGACGCTGGCTTCCTTTCGTCGCGGCGACACATCGTGCGGAGCAGACGCAGGAGGTTGTCGCGGGGATGCTGGCCGACACGGCAAATCCGGTCTTTACGATCCGGAACGGACGCGCCTTCGCAGGACTGATCGGCTTCAAATCGGCCGATGCAACGACGCATACGATCGAAATCGGCTACTGGCTCCGCAGCGAATTCCAGGGCAAAGGGCTTATGACGGCCGCCGTACAGGCGCTCTACAAACTGGCTTTCGAAGAGATGGGTATGAAACACGTCGAAATCCGCTGCGCACTGGGCAACCATCGCAGCAACCGCATCCCGCAGCGGCTCGGATTCCGGCTCGATCGGGTGGAAGTCCGGGGCGAACAGCTCTCCGACGGGGAATTCGTCGATCTGAACGTCTACCTGCTGGACCGATGAAAAAGAAACGGAGAAGCACATGGCTTCTCCGTTTCCACAGTCCGACAACAAACCCAAGCTGTGCCGGCATATATTTCCGCCCGCGGGACGGCACGGGACGACTCCCGGATTATCCCTCCTTGATGGATGAAATCAGCTGCGCAGGCGTCGCCTGCAGATAATTCTTGCAAAAACGGCTGAACTGCGTATAGTGGCGGAACCCATACTTGTTCATCAGCACCTTCGTGCTGTCTTCGCCGTCGCGGATATCCGTAAAAATCTTAAGCGCCTTCTGCCGCATCATCCAATGGTAGACGCTGTCGTTGAAATGTTCGGCGAAGCGGCGTTTGAAGACCGACAGGCTCATGCCTGCAAGCGCGGCCAGCTCCGCCACACCCTGCGCCTTGTCGTAGTTGTTGCACACGAACACGCGGAAGTTATCCTGCGGCTGAATCATCGACTGGAAGAAATAAGCATGCTCGGTCGGTGTGTACAGCACTTTAATCATCATGAAAAGTTCCGTGGCCTTCATCTTGTGGAAGCGGGCGCACTCGCTCAGCTCCGGAACGGCAAACAGGTCGCTGAGCAAACGTTCGATCGTAGGATGCATCGAAAGCCGCGGCACCGCTTCGTTCGGGATGACCGTATCGTAAGGCATCACCTTATCGAAGATATCCTGTTCGCAGAACTCGATGCGGTGAATCAGCGAAAGCACGACGATCCGAGCGTCGTCCTGCGCCGTGGTGACGAAACGCTCGCCCCGGGCCAGGCACACATATTGTTTCGACGTCACCAGACGCACCGTATCTCCGTGTTCCATCATCAGCGAGCCGGACATCACAAAAAGAATACGCACCATGCGGTCTGCAGGAAAAGTCACCCCTTCTCCTGCGGAAAAAGAAACTTGCGCAAAACGGCAGTAATTCGAATCGCCTATCCGGCGGAACGGCGCAGGAAACGTAGGACAACTACTACAATCCGCAGGGCAATTCTCTTTCAATCCTGACTCCACAAACTGCGGTTTGATTTGATAATCCATATTATAGCTGTTGTATATTTAATTGTTCAAATGTACATAAAAAAAACAAAAATGACAAAACTGAATCCCCCGCATCGCAAATAATGGTGTATTTCTGCTCCGATCCGGATCAAAACAATAAGGCCCGCCATGCCGCATACCCCGCTGCAGCCCCTCTGCAACCCCGGAAAAAGGGCCGAAACATCTGCACCGGCGGCACATTTTCGTTCTTCCGTTTTAGGAGAATTTATTACGATTCGTCCGGAAACATCCGGCTGTTGAAAAAATGTTAAAAAATATCATTCTTTACGAGAAAAGCCGCAATAGTTTATAGCCTCGAATAAATAAAATATAAAGTCTTAAAAATAATAAATAAAGACCAGAAATCGGCTTACAATTTATCCCGAATATTTAGGGACCTGCAAATCGGATTTTCAAATAACCATGTTAAATACGGTATATTTGTCAGGTAGTTAGCCAAAACAAATTTTATCCGCTCCGGTATCCGCACCCTCCGCCCGGCCATACCCGTCCGCATCAGCCGGACCGGGAGGCCCGCAGGGCAAGCGCCATCGGAACAAAAGATTGCGTCACAATCTCCCTTTATACTTAAATCTCAAAAAACCATGAAAAAATTCTTCACGATCATCACCCTGTGCGGTGCAATGGCATTCGGTAACGGATGCAGCGACGACGATCCGATCGCCGTAAGCGGTATTTCGCTCAACAAGACGACATTGGCCCTCGAGCGCGGACAGTCGGAAAAGCTGACCGCAACCGTAACCCCCTCCGACGCCGAGTACGACGGCGTAGTATGGCAGACGAGCGACGCCTCCGTCGCCTCCGTCGATAAAGGCACCGTTACGGCAGTAGCCGCAGGCTCCACCACCATTTCCGCCATTGCAGGCGGACAGACCGCCACCTGCACCGTAACGGTAAGCGTACCCGTCACCGGCATCTCGCTCGACAAAACGACATTGGCCCTCGACCGCGGACAATCGGAAAAACTGACGATTACCGTAACGCCTGCCGACGCCCAATACGACGATGCGGTCTGGGAAACGAGCGACGCCTCCGTCGCCACCGTCGATAAAGGCACCGTCACGGCCGTAGCCGCAGGCTCCGCCACCGTCACAGCCAAAATCGGCGAACAGACAGCCGCCTGCACCGTGACGGTAAGCGTTCCCGTCACCGGCATCTCGCTCGACAAAACGACGCTGGAACTCAACGTCGGCCAAACCCGGCAGCTGCAAGCCACCATCACCCCCTCGGACGCCACCGACCCCGGCGTAAAATGGAGCAGTTCGAACAAGGCGGCCGCAACGGTTTCGGACAACGGCACCGTGGAAGCCGTCGCCCCGGGCGAAACGACCATCACGGCGACCTCGGGCAACGGCATGACGGCCAATTGCAAGGTTACCGTCAAGCAGGCGGCCAAAGTATGGGCCGTAGGCGACCTGTATGACGTCGAAGGCGTCAAAGGCGTAGTCGTCGAAGTCAGCAACGGCGGAGCCAACGGCAAGATCATCTCGATGGACGAAGCCGTCAAACTGTGGGCGTCGGGAACCGTCAGCATCGGATGCGACAGCGAGACGGACGGCAAAGCGAATACGCAGAAAGTGAAAGACTACAACAGCAGCTTATCCGCATTTCCCGGATTCAAATGGTGCGTGGATCATGGCAACGGCTGGTATAT
>CAKVKI010000312.1 GCA_934754975.1 uncultured Alistipes sp.
TTCCGATCCTGTCGGGGAAGGCCCCGGCAATGAATATTATGCGCAGAACAGAAATTACAATTTTCAAGCTGTATTTGACGAACAATATCTGAAACTTATGGACGGTGAAATAACAGTCCGGGCGATAGAGGGAAGCGACGATGCGATTGAAATACTTTTGCAGGCCGACGATCGGGCAAGAATCCGTTTCAAAGCTCCGGGAGTTTATGCTGTCGAAGCAAAGCTGCGACTGGCAGAACGTTTCACAGGGCCGGGGTTGCGTCCCGTTTTGAGCCGCAATGCTGAACTGATTTGCCGGGTTCCGTCGTCTGTAAGCAGTATTGACGGCCCGGGGTCGGTAATACTTGGCGGAGAATACAATTTCAAGGTTAATTTCGATGATCCCAATTATCCCGATCCGACTCTGAATATAACGGAATCGGTATTCAACGATCCGAAATGTACTATTCTCAGCAACGATGGAGCCGGAAATTATCGGATACGTTTCGACCAGCCGGGCGATTATACCCTTGAGCCGGGAATGGGGATATATTCCTACCTAATCGGATCAAATGAATCTTATAAAATGAATGGCCCCACTTATTATGTAAAAGCATTTTTCAGGCCGGAGATGAAGTTTCATCGCGGGGAATTACGCGTAAGTGGAGAAGGGATTGAAGATGCTTTGTTATCTTATTTAAATTTTATTGATTTATGCGATACACAGCACACCAAGTATACTTCTTTACCGTTCCGAGTTTTCTTTCAATATAGTCTCTCTGGTTTTATTCCGACGTTGGAAGATCAAGAACCGGTACAAGTTCCCGTTATTCAGGGGAAAATATGCCAGTTGGCTGGTATGACCGGAGATATTATGTTGCCGAATACAAGTCCCGATGTCCCTGTTCGTGGACTATATTATGCGGAGAAAGCACCACTTATCCCGATGAAGGGTTATTATTGGGAAATAACCATTCCGCGCGATACCTGCTATTATTGGGATGGCTATGAGTTGGTCAGACCAGTCGATCCCGACAAACCGATCATCATCGCTCCGACCGATTGAGTTACCGCCCGATCGTCTTGTAATTTTCAGTTATTCACCTTTTAATTTCTAAAGCTATGAAAAAATCCTGCTTGTTTCGAAATTTTTTACTGCCGCTGCTTACTGCATTGGCGGTGATGTGTGCGGGCTCCTGCACAAAAGATGCAGCTATGGAGGCCGACGCTACTCCTTCCGGCGGCCTTGAAACTCGCGCCCAAACCTTGCTTTACGTCTTGTCCGATCCTTTGGGGACAGGTGTGAACGGAGACCGTTTTGAGCTGTTTACTACGTATCATTTTACAGGAACAGTGATAGCGCCTCCCAATGTTCAGGTGTCGGATGTCAGTATGATGGTAATGTCGGACAGCAACGACGGATTTGTTATCGAGCGCGAGTCGGATTACTATGTGGATGTGCGTTTTACGAAGCCCGGCCGATATTATGTAGATATACTTGCCAAGATCGGAATGGCATACCAAAGAGGCGGAATGACATGTATAGTAGAATCGCCCTTGATAGATGTCGGCCCGGGCAAACCGGCTGTGGATTTGGGCGAATACCATCCGGCCGACTGAAATCACTTGTAATACTCAAAATTGATATCTGAATATCTCTGTTTCGCGGTCTTTATTTACCTTTAAATAATTTAGAGCCATGAAGAAATCCTACTTGTTCCGAAATTCCTTGCTGCCGCTGCTCGGTGCATTGGCGGTAATGTGCGCTGGTTCCTGTTCGCAGGAAATCCTCGAAGTCCCCGGAGACCTTGCGCCCGGCGATGTGCAGACACGCGCAAGTGTAGCTGCAATCAGCCTGGTCAGCAATCCTGTGGGAACCGGAGCCGGCAAAGAGTATTATGAGAAAGATTTGAACTATACCTTTACCCTCGTGACATCCGGAACGGATTCCGGTATCGATGTGGTAAGTACCAACATTTCTTACAGCTATGGGATAGACGGAGGCGTTGTTAAAGTTTCGCAGACCGCTAAATCTGTCACGCTCCGGTTTACGAAGTCTGGTGTTTATGAAGTCCTGGCAACAAGAAATTATCGTGACCGGGCTAATCCGTCGGGACCTGTTATGTCCCAAAGGGCGACGCTCACCTGCCGGGTGCAATCCATTTGGGACATTGATCCGTCAAATCCGGGTGGAACTGTTGTAGGCTGGGACGCCGGTGCATCGGGGGTTAATAAGTAAAAAGGTCCGAAAAAACCGATTAAACCGCTGGAATAACAATCCGGCAGCCTGTAAGTCTAAAGACAATAAAAGCCCGAAGCATTACGCTTCGGGCTTTTATTGTCCTGTGTAACCGCGAATTATCCTTCGATGATCGCCTCGCTCGGGCAAACGCCTGCGCAGGTGCCGCAGTCGATGCAGGCATTGGGGTCGATTACATAGATATCGCCAGCCGAGATAGCCTCTGTCGGACATTCGCCGATGCAGGAGCCGCAGGCAACGCAGGAGTCGGTGATTTTGTAAGCCATTTTATGAAAAATTTATTTGTTAATGTGTGTGTAAGTAACGACAAATATAGAAACTTATTTGATAATATCAAAACCCGTATAGGGAATCAGCGCTTCGGGAATGCGGATGCCTTCGGGGGTCTGGAAATTTTCGAGCAGGGCTGCGACGATGCGCGGCAGGGCCAGCGACGAACCGTTGAGCGTGTGCGCCAGCTGGGTTTTCTTGTCGGCGTCCTTGTAGCGGAGCTTGAGGCGATTGGCCTGGAACGACTCGAAGTTCGAAACGGACGAAACTTCCAGCCAGCGTTTCTGCGCTTCGGAGTAAACCTCGAAGTCGTAGGTGAGCGCCGAGGTGAACGACATGTCGCCGCCGCACAGGCGCAGGATGCGGTAGGGCAGGCCGAGCGACCGGATGATCGACTCCACATGCGCCACCATGCCGTCCAGCGCTTCGTATGAGTTCTGGGGCAGGCTCAGCTGCACGATTTCGACTTTGTCGAACTGATGCAGGCGGTTCAGGCCGCGTACGTCCTTGCCGTACGATCCGGCTTCACGGCGGAAGCAGGGAGTGTAGGCGGTCATTTTTACGGGAAAATCCTTTTCGTCGAGGATCACGTCGCGGTAGATATTCGTGACGGGAACTTCGGCCGTGGGGATCAGGTAGAAATTATCGACCGTGGCGTGGTACATCTGTCCCTCCTTGTCGGGCAGCTGTCCCGTGCCGAAGCCCGAAGCTTCGTTGACCATGATCGGGGGCTCCACTTCGAGGTAGCCGGCCTGGGTGTTGCAGTCGAGGAAGTAGTTGATCAGCGCGCGCTGCAGGCGTGCGCCCTTGCCTTTGTAGACGGGGAATCCGGCGCCGGTGAGCTTCACGCCCAGGTCGAAGTCGATGATGTCGTATTTGCGGGCCAGCT
>CAKVKI010000313.1 GCA_934754975.1 uncultured Alistipes sp.
CTGCTGGACAACCTCGAAGT
The DNA here is from genome assembly GCA_934754975.1 of uncultured Alistipes sp. Classification (GTDB taxonomy): domain Bacteria; phylum Bacteroidota; class Bacteroidia; order Bacteroidales; family Rikenellaceae; genus Alistipes. The sequence continues at coordinate 21 of CAKVKI010000313.1, forward strand.
CACGGCCTTCATCCGCGACCGGAAGGTCGCCCGGGAGATGTCCGACACCTTCGACGGCGACCTGGCCTCTTGCCGGCGGATCGTGCGGGGCGAATGGCGGCCGGCGGCATGGCGGCGCACGCTGGGCGATGTGCTGCGGCTCGTGTCACCCCTGATGTAACCTCCGCCGCAACCATAATAAATACATTCGGTATGAAACATCTCGTCCTCATCCTGCTCTGCGCGCTGCTTTTCACCGGCGCGGCTTCGGCCCAGCGCCGTTTCCAGGTCGGCGTCCGCGGCGGCGTCTCCACCACCAGTTACACCTTCTCCCGCGTGGAAATCGGAGAAAACCGATTCCGGCCCGGTCCGGCCAAGGCCGGTTACGAAGTGGGCTTCGTCCTGCGGCTCAACCTCGCCAAACACCTGCACCTGCAATCGGAACTCAATTACGCCTTCATCAATTATGCGGTCCGGGCGCAGGGCGCGGCCGCGCGCAGCATCGCCCTGCGCACCGGACGGTTCGAAATCCCGGTACAGCTGGGACTGCAGTTCGGCCCCGTGCGGCTCTTCGGCGGCGCCTCGTTCCGCGTGACCGGTTCCGAACACAGCAGCGCCCCGAAACTGCTGAAAGTGAAGTTCAACAACGACGATGTAGGCGTCATGGGCGGCCTGGGATTCAACATCCGCAAATTCTTCTTCGACTTCCGCGTCTCGGGCTATGCCCGTTCGCGCGTCTGGAACACCTTCGCCTCCGAGGGGGTGTCGCAGCGGGTCAAGATTCCGCGCAACATCGTTTACGGGGGTTCGATCGGCTTCTTCTGACAGGAAATAAAAGGGTGCCGCAAGGCGCTCTTTTTTTTGCACAATAAATAATTTTGCAAATCGTTAATTTATGCGTAACTTTGCGCGATAAAGCGCCGTAAAAGATTTATCAATGAAGCAGACTTTTTTATACGCCGTATGCGGAGTGATCCTGATCACTGCATTTAGCGGATGCGCAGGAATCAACGCCCTGCTCAAAAGCGGACAACCCGACCTGATTTACAGCAAGGCGCTGGAGTACTACCAGAAGGAGAAGTGGTCGCGGGCTTCGACGCTCTTCGAGGGCGTTCAGCACTACTACTCCGGAACGCCGCGCGAAGACAGTGTCTCGTTCTTCAACGCCCGATGCAAATACAAGAACCGCGATTACGACACGGCCGCCACGCTTCTCGACGATTTCCGCCGCAAATTCGGCCGCAGCGCCTTCATCGAGGACGCCGAAGGCATGTACGCACTCTGCTTCTATTATCTTTCGCCCGGCCCTTCGCGCGACCAGACGATGACCGGACAGGCGCTGATCGCCATCAACGAATTCATGTCGCGCTACCCGCACAGCGACCAGGTCGAGAACTTCAAGACCATCAACACCGAACTGACGCAGCGGCTGCACGACAAAGCATACCTCAACGCATACACTTATTATAAAATAGGCCGCTACAAGTCAGCCATCGTATCGCTCAAGAACGCGCTCAAGCAGTTCCCCGAGAGTTCGCACCGCGAAGAGATCATGTACCTGATCGTGGATGCCAGCTACCGCTTCGCCAGCAATTCGATCGCCGAGAAGCAGACCGACCGTTATCTGGCGATGCTCGACTCGTACCTCTCGTTCAAGGAGGAGTTTCCCGAGTCGGCGCACATCAAGGAGATGGATCGCATGGCCCAGCACGCCCGGGATTACCTGGACCGCAACAAGCAAGAAGACAACAATATATAGCAATGGAAATCAAGAAGAACATTCCCAACAACACCATTACGCGCAAACTGATCGATCTGGACCAGGAGACCGGCAATGTTTACGAGTCGATAAATATTATCGCCCGCCGCGCCAACCAGATCGCAACCGAGCTGAAGACCGAGCTGAACCGTAAGCTCGCCGACTTCTCGTCGCCGACGGACACCATGGAGGAGACCTTCGAGAACCGCGAGCAGATCGAGATTTCGCGTTATTACGAACGCCTTCCCAAGCCCGCGATCATCGCCACCGAAGAGTTCCTCGACGGCGAGCTTTTCTACAAGGAGAACAAAGAGGTCAAGGAGGCGTAACAGCCCGCCGGCATGGATTCGCAGGAATACGGCATACAAAGCCCCGGCGCCGGCCGCCCGGTCGAAGGACTCGCGGGACGGCGCATACTGCTGGGCATTACGGGAAGCATAGCGGCCTACAAAGCGGCTATGCTCTGTCGTTTATTGAAGTGTGCGGGCGCCGAAGTGCGCGTCGTCATGACGCCGCTCGCCAAGCAGTTCATCACGCCCCTGACGATGGCCACCCTCTCGAAAAATCCGATTCTCGTGGAGTTTTTCGACCCGGAAAACGGCGCCTGGAATTCGCACGTTTCGCTCGGCGAGTGGGCCGACTGCTGCCTGATAGCCCCCGCTACGGCCAATACGCTGGCAAAAATGGCCTGCGGCATAGCCGACAACCTGCTGCTGACGACCTATCTTTCGGCACGCTGCCCGGTCGTCGTATCGCCCGCCATGGACCTCGACATGTACGCCCATCCCGCGACGCAGGAGAACCTGCGCCGTTTGGCGGAACGGGGCGTCCGCATCGTCGAACCGGCCGAAGGCGAACTGGCCAGCGGCCTGACGGGCAAAGGCCGCATGGCCGAACCCGCCGACATCGCCGCCTTCGTCGGCCAACTGCTCAGCAGAGAAAATCCTGAAAAAAAAAAGAGCCTGCAAGGTAAACGCTTCGTCGTAACGGCAGGCGCCACGATCGAAGCCATCGACCCCGTGCGGTTCATCTCGAACCACTCGTCGGGCAAGATGGGCTACGCCATTGCGGGCGCACTGGCCGCCCGCGGCGCCGAAGTGACGCTCGTCAGCGGCCGCACGGCCCTGCCCACGCCCGCCGGAGTCCGACGCACGGACGTACTCTCGGCCGCCGAAATGTACGAAGCCGCCACCGCGGCTTTCGACGGAGCCGACGGAGCCGTTATGTGCGCGGCCGTCGCGGACTACACGCCCGACACGGTTTCGGAGACGAAAATCAAAAAGTGCGACAGCGGAATGTGCATCACCCTGCGCCGCACGCGGGACATCGCCGCAGAATTGGGCGCACGCAAAGGCAGCCGCCTGCTGGTGGGCTTCGCGCTCGAGACCCACGACGAACAGGCCAACGCCGAAGCCAAACTCGCCAAGAAAAACTTCGACTTCATCGTCCTCAATTCGCTGCGCGACGCCGGAGCCGGATTCCGCGGCGACACCAACAAAGTCACCTTCATCGACCGAAACGGCCGGGAAGAGATGCCACTGATGCCGAAATCCGAGGTCGCGGCGCGCATCGCCGATAAAATCGAATTACTGCTAAAATA
>CAKVKI010000314.1 GCA_934754975.1 uncultured Alistipes sp.
CCCTTTCTGTAAGTATAATTTCTAAATTCAGAGTTTGAATGTTTGACGTACAATTCATTACGCATTTTACGGCATCCATTTCTTATCCGGACTCCGCACGTATAGCCCTCGAGGGAGGTTGCCGCTGGGTTCAACTTCGGATGAAAGACGTTTCCGAAGAAGAACTGAAAAACACAGCCATGCACGTGCAGGAACTCTGCCGCCAGTACGGGGCTACCTTCATCATTGATGATCGTGTAGATCTGGTGAAAGAAATTGGTGCGGACGGTGTCCACTTAGGAAAACTGGATATGCCGATAAAAGAAGCAAGGAAAATGCTGGGCAAAGGGTTTATTATCGGTGGAACCGCCAACACTTTTGAAGACATCAGGCAGCATGTTGCCGATGGCGCGGACTACATTGGTTGCGGCCCCTTCCGTTTCACCACCACCAAACAAAAATTATCACCCATCCTGGGACTGGATGGTTACCGCTCCATCCTGGCGCAGATGAAAGAAGAAGGTCTTTCAATTCCCGTCGTCGGCATTGGTGGAATTACTCGTGAAGATATCCCGGCATTGAAAGCCGTAGGACTAAGCGGGATAGCACTGAGCGGTGGTATTCTGAAAGCCGGGAATCCTGTGCGTGAGATGGAGACAATCATACAACTGACCGAATAGCAATCAATTATTGAACCATGGAAGATAAAACAAAAATCACCTATCCCGATTCCGAGAAAGTCTACATGCAGGGTGAACTTTTCCCTTACCTGAAAGTGGGTATGAGAAAAGTGAATCTGACGCCTACCGTAGTAGTGGAAAACGGGAAGAAAATCATCACGGAAAATGCCCCCGTGTACATCTACGACACAAGTGGAGCATACAGTGACCCGAACCAGAAAGTCGACTTAAAGAAAGGTCTGCCCCGCCTCCGCGAACCGTGGATACAGGAGCGGGAAGTGGAACGACTGACGGCAATCAGTTCCGAATACGGCAAGATGCGCCTGGCAGACAAGAGCCTCGAATCTCTCCGTTTTGAGCATATCACCCTGCCCTACCGTGCGAAAGCAGGCAAGCAGGTTACGCAAATGTACTATGCCAAAAAAGGAATTGTCACCCCGGAAATGGAGTACGTTGCCATTCGCGAAAACATGAACTGCAAGGAATTGGGCATAGAAACTTACATCACACCGGAATTTGTGCGGGATGAGATTGCAGCAGGACGTGCCGCACTGCCTGCCAACATCAACCATCCTGAGGCCGAGCCCATGATTATCGGTTCTAAATTCCTCGTCAAGATAAATACGAATATAGGAAACTCCGCCACTTCTTCCACTATTGAAGAGGAAGTGGAAAAGGCTGTGTGGAGCTGCAAATGGGGAGGCGATACGCTGATGGACTTGTCTACGGGAGAGAACATTCACGAAACGCGTGAATGGATCATTCGCAACTGTCCTGTTCCGGTGGGTACAGTTCCCATGTATCAGGCCATGGAGAAGGTGCGCGGAAAAGCCGAAGACCTGACCTGGGAATTGTTCCGGGACACACTTATCGAACAGTGCGAACAAGGAGTGGATTACTTCACTATCCACTGCGGCATTCGCCTGAAGAATATACATTTTGCCAACGAACGACTTTGCGGAATGGTGAGCCGGGGCGGAAGCATCATTTCGCAATGGTGCAAAATGCATCAGAAGGAGAGCTTCCTCTATGAGCATTTTGATAATATATGCGATATATGTGCGCAATATGACGTAGCCCTGTCACTGGGTGATGGTTTGCGTCCGGGAGCCATACGGGATGCCAATGACCGGGCACAGTTTGCCGAACTGGATACAATGGGAGAACTTGTGGAACGTGCATGGGCAAAGAATGTACAGGCATTCATCGAAGGTCCGGGACACGTGCCGATGCATAAAATCAAAGAGAACATGGACCGCCAGATAGAGAAGTGCCACGGAGCACCATTCTATACACTCGGTCCGTTGGTGACAGACGTTGCACCGGGCTACGACCACATTACAAGTGCCATCGGAGCTGCACAAATAGGTTGGTACGGAACAGCGATGCTTTGTTATGTGACTCCGAAGGAACACCTTGCCCTGCCACAAAAAGAGGATGTGCGTGTAGGTGTAGTCACTTATAAGATTGCCGCACATGCCGCCGACCTAGCCAAAGGACATCCGGGGGCGGAAGTCCGGGACGATGCTTTGAGTAAGGCACGTTATGAATTCCGCTGGAAAGACCAATTCAACCTGAGTCTTGATCCGGAAAGGGCACTCCAATATTATAAAGAAGCCAATCACCTGAATGGAAAGTATTGCACCATGTGCGGACCTAATTTCTGTGCTATGCGCATTAGTCAGCAGTTGAAGGATTGCAATGAATGAGCTATAAGCTACAAGCTACGAGCTACAAGTGCTTTGCCGTTTCATAGCGCAGCCACTCGTAGCTCGTAACTTGTAGCTCGTAGCTTGTAGCTTATAACATATTACTTTTTAAACTTATTATATTATGATTGAAACTAAAGTATCCAAAGGTATCATCAGTACCTATTTTGAAAAATTAGAAAGGAATCTTGACTTAGACGTTGCTATTGTCGGTGGCGGTCCCTCAGGGATAGTAGCAGCTTATTATCTGGCAAAGGCCGGATTAAAGGTGGCACAGTTCGACCGTAAGCTTGCCCCCGGCGGCGGAATGTGGGGCGGTGCCATGATGTTCAACCAGATTGTTATCCAAGAAGAAGCGATTGATATTGTAAAGGAATTCAATATTAACCACGAGAAGTATGAAGACGGACTGTATGTAATGGACTCGGTAGAAAGCACTTCTGCCCTGCTCTATCAGGCTGTTCATGCAGGTGCCACCATCTTCAACTGCTACTCTGTGGAAGATGTTATCTTCAAAAACAACACAGTGAACGGAGTGGTAGTAAACTGGACTCCCGTATTGCGTGAAGGCATGCACGTAGACCCGTTGAACATTCTCGCCAAGATAGTAGTGGACGGAACAGGACATGACAGCGAAATAGCTGCCACCGTAGCACGCAAAAATGGTATCCGTCTGGCAACAGAAACGGGTGGCGTGATTGGCGAACGTTCGCTGGACGTAGTGGCAGGAGAAAATGAAGTAGTAAACGGAACGAAAGAAATCTATCCGGGATTGTATGTTTGCGGTATGGCTGCATCTGCCGTTTCAGGCACTCCGCGCATGGGACCGATCTTCGGTGGAATGTTAATGTCAGGAAAGAAGGTTGCTGATGAAATTATTGCGAAGTTGAAGAAATAATCTTTTGCAGATTACCTTTTCTTATGTATATACGGGCGAATGATTATTCGCCCGTATACCTTTCTTTCCTGTAAGAGTATGAT
>CAKVKI010000315.1 GCA_934754975.1 uncultured Alistipes sp.
CCGTAGAAGCGGACCTTGCCCACGTTGGAGACCACCGATCCGTAACCGGTCGTGTTGGGCAGCGTCACGTCGAACAGCAGGTTGCGGGTCACCTTGTTGTAGTAGTCGAAACTCACGCGCACCCGGTTGTTGGCCAGTCCCATGTCCAGACCGGCATTGACCTGCGTCGTGGATTCCCATGTCAGGTTGCTGTTCGGCATTTCGCCGGTCGTGGTGGTCGACATGCCGTTGTACTGATACGCCGAGTTGTAGCTGCCGTAGGTGTCGTAAAGCCCAATGCCGTTGTTGCCCGTCAGGCCGTAGCTGGCCCTCAGTTTGAGCGAGCTGACGACCTTGTTCTGCGGCCAGAACGCCTCCTCGTCCACGATCCAGCCGGCCGAACCTGCCGGGAAATATCCCCAGCGGTTGCCCGCGGCGAATTTCGACGAACCGTCGGCGCGCATGGTGAACGACAGCAGGTATTTCTCGCGGAAGTTGTAGTTCACGCGCCCGAAGTAGGAGATCAGCACCTCGTCGGTGCGCGTACTGGTCGGGTAGTTGGTGATGTTGGAAGTCCCGACGTTCAGCGTCGGGATCTTGTCCGAAGCGGCCCCCTGAACGCGCGCGTCGATGCTGTTGTTCTTGTCCTTCATGTAGTCGTAACCGGCCACCACGTCGATGTTATGGTCTTCGGCGAAGGTTTTCTTCCAGTTCAGGTAGGTCTGGAAGTCCATGCGGTTGGTCTCCGTAAAGGCCTCTTTCGTGGGGCGGATGTTGGTGCCCGTCGTGGGGTTGTTCTTCACGAAGAAATGGCTGCGCGAGTGGCGGTTGTGGTTCGAGAACTGTGCTACGGCGCGCAGGCCGTCCACGATCATCCATTCGAGGTTGATGTTCACGCTCGACCGCTTGGTCGTCTCGCCCGTATCGCTGTAGTAATAGTTGTAGTAGGCGGCGGGCAGCGTGGTGTTGTTCGGCCCCATGGCGGGCGTTCCTGTCAAATCCTCCCCGGCTTCGGCGTCGTACCAGTCGCGGTGGGTGGCGGGCACCGAAAGGCCGCGGATCACCGAATTGCGTTTGTTGAGCGCCCCTCCGTCGAGCATCTGCCGCTCGATCTGCGAATAGTCGAAGGTCGTGGTCGCCGTCAGGCGTCGGGTCACCTTGAACGAAGTGTTGCCGTGGAAGGTGAAGCGGGAGAATCCCGTAGCCATGCCGATGCCGCCGTCGTCCGTATAACCCGCCGACGCGGCATACCGGATGTTCTCGCCGCCGCCGTTCACGCCGATATAGTAGTTCTGCCAGAAGGCGTCGTCGAACCACTGGCTTTGCTGGTCGTTATCCTGGAAAATAATGATCTTGCCGGGGTTCACCGGATCTTCGATCCACTTGTAGCCCTTCGGCAGCGACTCGCCCGGATTGAGGTAACGCGTCGTCCAGCGCGAAGCGGCGCTGTTGCCGGCTCCCGCCGATTCCGCTCCGTCGAGGATGCTGAGCGGGTCCGCGCCGCCGCAGTAGCCTTCGGCGATCGCCGGGCGCAGCGTGAGCAGGTAATCCCGGCCGTTCATCAGGTCGAATTTCGTGGCCGGGTTCTCATAGGCCCACTGGCCTTCGAACACGATCTGCGGTCCTTTGTGGGGCGCGCCTTTCTTGGTGGTGATGAGAATAACGCCGTTCGATGCGCGCGAGCCGTAGATACCGGCCGACGCGGCGTCCTTGAGTACCTCGATCGACTCGATGTCGTTCGGGTTCAGTCCCGTCATTTCGCGTACGGCGCCGTCCACCAGCACGATCGGATCGTTGGAGTTGTTGATCGACGAACCGCCGCGGATCAGGAATTTCGGAGCCGAACCCGGCTGCGCATCGGTCGTGGCGACCTGCAAACCGGCGATACGGCCTTTCATACCGTCCCCGACAAGATTCACCGGCATGCTTTCGAGGGTTTTGCCGTCCATTTTCGAGATCGCCGAGGTCACGGTCTTGCGCGTCTGCGTACCGTATCCCACGACCACGACCTCTTCCAGCACGGACTGGTCCTCTTCCATCGTAACGTCGATCACCGAGCGCCTGCCGACAGGCTCTTCGCGCTCCGTGTAACCGATGTACGAGAAGAGCAGGACTGCGCCGGGTTCCGCTTCGACCGAGTAGGCGCCGTCGGCTCCGGTCGTCGTTCCGCGCGTAGAGTCCTTCACCAGCACCGTGGCGCCGACCAGCGGGTTTCCCGCAGCGTCGCAGACGCGGCCTGTCACGCTGTTCTTCTGCTGCGGCTCCGCAGTGCGGTCGTACGTAAGCACGACCGTGCGGTCCACGATTTTGTAACGGAATCCCCGTTTGGTGAATACGTTATCCAGGATCCGCTCCAGCGGGGCGTTTCTCTCGCGTACCGACACGTCGCCCATCGGCATGGACGCCAGCGCCGATTCGTAGGAGAAAAGCACGCCCGTCTGCTTGGTAAAAGCGTCCGTAAAAGTCTGTACGGTAGCGGACTTGACCGTTAGGTCCACATCATGGTTTTTCCGGAAAGTGGAGCCTCCGTCGTCTTCGGCATAGGCCCTCAGGCTCAAGCCGGTAAACAAAAGAAGCATCGCCACTCCCAGACGGAAGATGGAATTTTTCTTCATAATTTTAAGGTTTGCGAAAAAGGTTAATTTGGGTTGAAAAAGCCCTGTCCGCGGCGGCCGTCCGCGGACAGGACAGGGGGATCGCTATTTGCCGCGCACGACCTCGCAGCGCTGTCCTGTCATGAATTCGACGATGTCGATGACCTCTTCGAGCGAGTTGGTGCGCAGGTAATTGATATCGTATCGTTTCCGGTTGTCGGGATCGGCGATGCGGATCCGCACGCCGTAACCCGATTCGATGCGGGCGATGATTTCGCCGATCGTAGCGTTCTTCATCGCCACGAGGTTGTAACGCTCCGTCACGAAATGTTCGGCGTAGATCTCTTCCACCTCGATGTCGTCTTTCGCGGCGTCGAATACGGCCCGCTGGTTGGGATGGAGCCGCACGAGATTATAGCCTTCAGGGGTCTGCAGGCGCACCGAACCGCGTTCGAGTACCACTTCGGTCAGCGGATCGGCGGCATGCGCCCTGACGTTGAACGCCGTACCCAGCACCCGCACCGACAGGTTTTCGGTCTTCACCACGAAAGGATGCGCCTGGTCGTGCGCCACGTCGAAATAGGCTTCGCCGTCGATGCGTACGATACGCTCCGCAGAACCCGCGCCGACCGCATATTGCAGTTCGGTCCCGTCCTGCATCCACACCTGCGTACCGTCCTCGAGACGCAGGGCCGCGATTTCGCCTGTTTCGTTTAAATAAGTATGGAACAGCTCGTCACCCGGCGTTCCGACGCCGGCGAACCACGCTGCGGTT
>CAKVKI010000316.1 GCA_934754975.1 uncultured Alistipes sp.
CCGGCGATTCGTCGGGCGACATGGCTTCGAACGATATGTTGTAGTGAATCTTGTCGTCCTTAGGCATCTGGCTCTCGAATACGGGGCGCAGCACCTCCTGCTGGGCTTCGGTGAGCGACATTTTGATATTTTCCTCCTTCTGGATCAGCTTGTCGATCACGTCGCTGTCCACACGCACGAAACGGGTCTCCTTGTTCTTCGACTCGTACCAATTGATATAGTGGTTGTCCAGCTGACCGTCCATCAGCAGCACGTCGTACCCCTTGGCTTTGGCCGCTTCGAGGAACGTGTGTTTCTCCACGGGATCGTCCACATAGAGGAAGACGACTGTCTTGTTCTTGTCGGTCTGGTTCTCCTTCACCTTCTCCAGGTACTCCGCAGGCGTGAAATACTTACCTTCGATGTTCTTCCAGAGCATGAAATCCTGCGCCTTTTCGGAGAACTTCTCGTCGGTCAGGATGCCGTACTCGATAAATACCTTGAGGTCGTCCCACTTCGACTCGTAGTCCGCGCGCATCGTGTTGAACAGCTCCTGCAGACGGTCGGCGACCTTGCGGGTGATGTAGCTCGAAATCTTCTTCACGTTGGCGTCGCTCTGCAGGTAGCTTCGCGACACGTTGAGCGGAATATCGGGCGAGTCGATCACGCCGTGCAGCAGCGTCAGGTATTCCGGCACGATGCCCTCGACCTGATCGGTCACGTACACCTGATTCGAGTAGAGCTGAATCTTGTTCTTCTGAATCTCGAAATTGTTGTGGATCTTCGGGAAATAGAGGATACCCGTCAGGTGGAACGGATAGTCGATATTCAGGTGGATGGAGAACAGCGGCTCTTCACCCATGGGGTACAATTCGTGATAGAACTCCTTGTACTGCTCCTCGGTGATGTCGGCGGGTTTGCGTGTCCAGAGCGGCTCGACGTTGTTGATGATATTGTCTTTGTCGGTATCGACGTACTTGCCGTCCTTCCACTCCTTGACCTTGCCGAAGGCGATGGGAACGGGCAGGAACCGGCAGTATTTGCGCAGCAGTTCCTCGACTTTCGAACTTTCGGCATACTCCAGCGAATCTTCCGAAAGATGCAGGACGATCGTCGTACCGCGGTCATGCTCCGTATCGGTCTCCTCCATTTCGAATTCGGGGGTCCCGGTGCAGCTCCAATGCACGGTCTTAGCTCCTTTTTTATAGGATTTGGTGAAGATCTCGACTTTGTCGGCCACCATGAACGACGAGTAGAAACCCAGTCCGAAATGGCCGATGATCGCCTGATTCTTGTACTTCTCCATAAACTCCTCGGCGCCCGAGAAGGCGATCTGGTTGATATACTTGTCCACCTCTTCGGCGGTCATACCCACACCGCGGTCGGTTACGGTCAGCGTTTTGGCCTCCTTGTCCACGGCGACGCGGATCGTCAGGTCGCCCAATTCGCCCTTCATCTCGCCGATCGACGAAAGCGTTTTGAGCTTCTGGGTCGCATCGACTGCATTGGAAATCAGTTCGCGCAGGAAAATTTCATGGTCCGAATAGAGGAACTTTTTAATCACGGGGAATATGTTCTCCGTTGTAACCCCGATTTTTCCGTTTTTCATAGTTTTATAATTGTATTTTGATTTAATTCATCCGACTATCCAACAACAAACCGTGTGCCACCGCCCGTTTTCTGCCAAACTGTCAGTCGGGCATGACAAAGCCCGTTGTGAAAAAGTTGCGGCGGCAGGAATTTTGCCGTATATTTGTCCTACTTCAAACAGATACCACTATGGATTTTCTCTCTCTGGCAAAAAAGCGGTATGCGTGCCGCAAATATGCTCCGGCCAAAGTCGAACAGGCAAAACTCGACATCATCCTGGAAGCGGGCCGCGTAGCTCCCACGGGCGCCAACCGGCAGCCCCAGCGGCTCATCGTCGTACAGTCTGAAGAGGGGCTGGAACGCCTCGCACGCTGCACCCGCGACTTCGGCGCTCCCTGCGCCGTCATCGTCTGCGCCGACACCAGCGAAGCCTGGACCCGCAAATACGACGGTAAAACGATCGGCGACATCGACGCTTCGATCGTCACCGACCACATGATGCTGGCCGCAGCGTCGCTGGGACTCGACACGCTCTGGATCTGCATGTTCAAACCCGAAGCCGTCCGCGAAGAGTTCCGGCTCCCGGAACATGTGGAACCCGTAAACATCCTGCTGATCGGCTACGGCGCCGGCGTTCCCGCCGACCCCGACCGCCACGACCTGTTGCGCAAACCGCTCGCGGAAACGGTCGTATACGAAACCTTCTGACCTGGGCGGAAGATCCGGCCGCAGGATAACGGTCACAACACGACAACACCTGAAACCATTCATATACGGATAAAAAAACAGCAGACCGAAAATCGGTCTGCTGTTATCGTTAAAGAATCTGTCCGGATTCTCCGTTTCGCAAATTATCCGGCAGGTTACCTGGCGTACAGCCGGAACTTCATGCGCCAGCTTTCGCCCGGAGCGATCGCCTGAAAGCCTTCGGCCGCGGGGTCTGCGGCATTCGGGGCGTTCGTCGTCCATGACTGCGGTTCGGGACAACAGTAGGGCACCCGGCCGCCGTTGTTCCAGATCGTCCAATAGGTCGTCTGGTGATCGACCTCGTAAAAAGTACGAACGCCCGTACGGAGATTCTCGACCAAGGCTCCCCGGAAGGGTTTGCCGTCCACCTCAATTTCGCGCAGCGTGAAACCCGCTTCGATCGGCCCGCAGTCCGTCACCTGCAATCCGCCGTCGCGCAGTTTCGCAAACTGCGCCGATAACGGTAACTTACGACCAGTCGGAATGTTACGCTCGCTCAGTTCAACTTGTTCTCCAACTGCGACACGCATTACATAATCCGCCGCCGCGCCGCCCGCAAAAGGAATTTGCATCGGTGTATGAAACCCGACGCCCACGGGCATCGGCGTTGTACTGCGGTTGGCGAACATCACTTCCTGCTCCAGCCCTTCGGCCGTAAGGCGGAAAGTGATCTTGCATTTGAACCCGTGCGGAAAGTCGCGGAAAATCGCATCGTTTCCGGCATTCGAATAGTAGCGGCACTCCACCAGCGCCTCCTCCCCTGTCTCCCAAGCCTTCGACACGGCGAAAGGCTGGCTCTTGAGTATCCCGTGGTGGTAATGATGCTCTTTGGCGTTCGTGATGGGAAAGCGGTAAGTACGGCCGCCGAACGTATAACGTCCGTCCTCGATCCGGTTTGGCGGAAACAGGATCGGCAGTCCGAAGACATGCGGCCGCCCCTTGAACGTTTCGACCTCGTCGTCGGCCGGCGCCCGCAGTATCTCGGCGCCCAGCCGTGTATTGGCCAGCCGGATAAGGTTGGCGCCCATGCCG
>CAKVKI010000317.1 GCA_934754975.1 uncultured Alistipes sp.
GAGTCTTCCAGCCGCCGGCGGGATTGGCCATCTGGATCGCATTGCGCATATATTCATACGGCATAGCCGAATTACCATATTCGTATTCCATATGATAAGCTCCGAATCCGGCGCCGGCGCCCTGCGTGGGATTGAACGTTGCCATGCCGTAAAGCGACGGCATCCGATTGCCTTCACGGTCAGTGAAATTTACACCTCCGGTTTTCCAATAAGACTCGAAATTCTCGGCAAAGATATACTGTTCGGGCTTCCAGCCTTTCGCATCGGCATTATCGAAGCGGTTCTGCAAATCAGTATAACCCGAAGAAGCATATGCCTGCACAATACCATAGTCGAAACAATCCGCAACCGAACGATCCACCGCATAAGGCACACCGTCGATTATCAGCAGGCGTCCGGTACCGGATTTCGGACCGACATATTTACTCATGGCGTTAATCAGCTTGGTAAACAATTCATTATCATGGCCAACAAAAGGTCCTGACGCGCCATAGCCCGGCTCATAGTCGAGGTCGATACCGTCGTACTGATATTTATCCATCGAGTCTTTACAGTAGGCTTTTGCATAAGCCTCAATAGCCTCGTCGGTATATTCACCGTTGCCGATTTCAAGGAATGGCTCAGGCATCTTGTCAGAAAAAATCGTATAGGTCACTTTCGTACCCAGCGTTTTCTGGACGAACTCTTTATCGGCCATCTGCTGGGGCGTGAGCGAATGCCACTGGCTCCAGATCGAAATGATGTCCATCGAGTCGGGAGCGCTTTCAAGACGCGTCTGGTAGGAAGCGCCGACGGCCGTCCACGAACCGTACCAGCCGAAAGCCAGTTTGTGTTTGGTCTGCTTGTAGGCGCGGAGGTTCTGGTAATAGACATTGTCGCGCAGGATCGGCGACTGCTTGTCCGGATGCTGGATATTGATCCGCTCAGGCGTCGTCTCCTTCGTACAGGAGGCCACCGCGGCCACCAGCACGAGACAAACTACTGCATATTTCAATATATTTTTCATACTTTACTCAGGTATAGTTTCAGGTTACTAATTCTTTTTGTCCCACCACAGCTTCGTGCCGCCGTTGTCCGGACCGTCGAGCAGTTTGACAGCCTCCTGTACGGCCGCGCCATTGTTGGAATATTCCGACTGCGGGAAGACCATACGGCGGATCTGCGTCTCGGTATCGACGCCGCTGCTCGGATAGTTGTAACGTACGGGGAAAATCCGGGGATAACCCGTTCGGCGGAATTCGGACCACGCCTCGGTGCCGTTGGGGAACATGGCGATCCATTTCTGGGTAATGATGCGCTCGAGCCGTTCCTCCTCCGAAGTGCCCTCCACCCACTTGACCGTAAGCGTACCGCGGGCCGGAATGTTGTATTTGGTGTTGGCAGCCGAAACGTCGGTGAAATCGGTCGGTTTGTTCGTTGCGTCGGCGGCGTATTTGGCGGCGGCATCGGCGCTCAACCCGTTTTCGAGGAACGACAGTTCGATACCCTTGTTATAAAAGTACTCGGCAGAACCGCCCATATCGGCCTCCCAGCCGCGCATGGCACCTTCGGCACGCAGGAATGCAACCTCCGAGGCCATCATCCAGCGCAGCGGCGAATCGGAAGATTTCTCCTGGACGTTGGGCGAAGACATGGTTTTGTAATCATCCTGCTGGGGATTGGGCATTCCGTTGGCAACACCGCGATATTCGCCTTTGTTGTCGCCTTCGGTGACAGGCTGGAAATAAACCGGAAGACGCGGGTCCTTATAGCCGTTGAGGTAGGAATCCATCGAAGCGCCCATACGGGTATCGCTATAGCCGTTCCATATCTTTTCAAGCGGGTTGATGATCGTAATGGATCCCCAGCTCTGGAAAAGCGCGCTGTCGTCGGCCGTCTCCATCACGCCGTCGCGGACGGCTTCCATGGCGTACTGCTTCGAAAGGTCGGGCTTCACGTAATAAATACGCATAGCGAGACGCAGCTTCACCGAATTAGCGAGTTTGAGCCATTTTGAATAATCGCCGTGGTAGAGGGCATCGACCTCTTCGAGCGGTTTGGCGCCGGGGTTGTTCTCCACGATGTCCTTCAGGACCGCGATGGCGCCGTCGAGCGTCTCGAAGAAGTGCATATAACACTCTTCCTGCGAATTATAGGGATTATCCGTCTCGCCGAAATGCAGCACGGGCAGCGGACCGTAGATATCGCTCACACGATGAAGCGACATGACCTTCAGGATTTCGGCAACAGCGAAGATGTCGTCGCTGAGCAAACCGTTGGCGTGGGCATACTTCAACTGCAGCCAAGCGGGCATGACATTGGTGAACGACTCGCTGAAAGGTACGTTGCACCAATTGGTGCCGTTCAGTGCATAAATCTGGGTGTTGGTACCGCCGTTCCAGTTGTTCGTACCGGACATATAACCGGCATAGACGTCGCCGATCAGGTTATAGGCAGCCTGATAACGGTTGTTGGGATCGGTATCCGAGCCGCTGCACGAGTAGACGGCATCCATCTCCATCGTAGTGATGAACATCTTGACGTCTACCTCCTGTGCAGCGTTGGGGTCGGTATTGAAGCGCTCGAAGTCCCCGGTGCAGGCGGTGAATGCCAGACAGGCGGCCGCCAGCGAAAGGAATCCTTGTTTGATATTATTTCGTTTCATAGTCGGTTGAGCTTTAGAATTGGAGTTTTACACTGAATCCGAGGGTGCGGACGCTCGGCTGCATGAAGAAGTCGACTCCCTGATAGTAGGTACTCGTCGAAGCGGTCACTTCGGGGTCGAACGGAGCCTTGTTGTAGAACATGAACAGGTTACGGCCGACGAACGATACGCTCATATTAAGCTTATTGCGGAACCATTTGGAGGGCAGGTCGTAGCCCAGCGTGAGTTCGCGCAGGCGGACGTTGGTCATGCTGTAGACGTAGTGCGAAAGCATCGCCATACCGTCGCCGCTGTTGGCATAGAAGGTCTTGGCGTCGGGAATCTGCTGGTCGTCGGAAATCCAGACACCGCCGTTCTCACGGGCATCGGCCGAGTCCTGCGAAACGCCGAAACGGTCCATTAGGGCCTGCGTAGCCGATACGCCGCGGCCGCCGATACGGGCGTCGACCAGCACGCCGAGCGAAACGCCTTTATAGGAGAACTGGTTGTTCCAGCCCCAGCGGAAGCGGGCTTCGGTGTTGCCGGCGAAGATATAGGCTTCAGGATCGGGATCGAGCAGCACGGTGTTGGAGTTGGGATCGACATAGATATGGCCCTTGTCGTCGGTCAGTAGACCTTTGACGTAGAAGTCGCCGATCGAACCGCCCTCGACGAGTTTCACGCGGTAGCCGTTGTAGTCCCGGTTAACCTCCTTGATGTCGAC
>CAKVKI010000318.1 GCA_934754975.1 uncultured Alistipes sp.
ACGTTTTTTCAAGGTTACAGGCATAATCCTGCTTTCGACGGCAGGACTATTGGTAATAGCCTTCCTGTTGGCACGGTTTGCGTTCCGCGAGCGGATTCTCCGTTTCGCAGATGATAAATTGCAGCAGGAACGGGTCGAATTGCTCCGCGCAGGCGGCGCCTACACGAAGGCCCCGGACGCCGAATACCGTTTCACCTACAATAAATCCGACGCCGCTTCACAGCGCGTACGCGAATATTTCCGGCTCGATACGCTGGGCGGCTCGACCACCTGGGAACGGACGATGCGGCTCGGCCGCGCAGTGGCCCGGACTATTCCGCACGGCAATCCCGACAGCGTACCTCCCCAGCGCAATGCAATTTCACTTTGGGAGTATTACCGGGAAACGAAAAAGCCGCTCAACTGCCGCCACCACAGCATTATCCTCAACGGACTGCTGACCGCCTCGGGCATCGACTCGCGCTATGTGACCTGCATGCCGGCCGACTCGACGGACAACGACTGCCATGTGGTAAACATCGTCTGGCTGCCCGAAACCCGAAAATGGGCGATGATCGACTCCGACCAGAACTTCTACGTGACGGACGGGACGGGCGAGCTGCTCGACCTTCGACGGATGCGGGAATACCTGATCGACGGCAAACCGCTTCAGGCGCACCGGCTCTACGGCGACAAAAAACGAAGCGACTACTTCTCCTATATGGCCAAAAACCTCTACTGGTTCACCTGCATCGAGGATTCGGCCTTCGACTCGGAGAACAACCGCTCCCTGCGCTCCGTGCATCTTATCCCGCAGGGATTCGGGGGCTACAAATTCTGGGGCAGCCGAAATAACGTCGTCACCTCCGATGCCGACCGTTTCTGGGAAGCGCCGGCCAACTCTGATTCAACCATTTAATACATACCATGCAAGAATATATCTCCAAGCAGCAACAAATTTTGCGTCCCGCCGAACAGATTTACGCCGTCATCAGCCGTTTCGACAACCTGACTCCCGCCGTGGCCGACAAGGTCGAGGAGTGGCAGGCCACCGAGGAGACCTGCTCGTTCAAAGCCAAAGGCTTCACCGTAAAGCTCCGCATGGAGGAGCGCGAAGCGCCCCGGTACGTCAAGATCGTCGGCGACGGCGGCGGAGTGCCGATGGACTTCGCATTCTGGATTCAGCTTCAGAAAGTCTCGGACACCGACACCCGCATGCGGCTGGTGCTGCATATCGAACTGAATATGATGATGAAAATGATGATCGGCGGCAAACTCCAGGGCGGACTGGACCAGATCGCCGAAGGCATCGCCAAGGCGATGAACGCCGCGCCGCAATATTAACGGCAGGCAAACCCGGCCGGGGAAGCGTATGCGATACGGCTCCCCGGCCGGCTAACCCGCGCTTGTCCGGGACAGCAGGACCGGCGCCGAAACTACCGACACGCGACTATGAAACCGACTGCATATCTGACAACCGTCTTAGGCTTCCCGGGAACATCCGGCGGGCAGCGCCCCGCGTGTAATTTCGACCTGATAAGCCGTTATTTCTACAACGTCTCTTCGGGAGAGACAAATTTCCAGGCTATCGACGCCGAGACCACGGCCGACCTCGACCTCAACGCCGTATTCGAGCGCATCGACCGCACCGCCTCCAAACCCGGCCAGCAATATCTGTACGCGCGGCTGCGGACCCTGCACAGCGCGGAAGAGGTGCGGGACTTCGGCCGCAGGACGGATCATTTCGCCGAAAACGCCGGGCATGCCGAACAATGCGCGAAACACCTTTCGCGGCTCTCGGACGACGACGCCTACGACCTGCAAAACCTGATTTTCGACAAACCGGAGCAGGTGCGCCGCATCTTCCTGATCTACCTGCTCTCCGCAGGAGCCGTACTGTCGCTTCTGCTGAGTATATTCTATCCGTTGCTGCTATTGTTGTTCCTTGCCGTTTTCGCCGCGAACATGTATATCCACTACAGCAACAAACTCAATATCTCGATCTATGCTTCGGCTGTGAAACAGTTGGCGCTAGCGCTGCGGACCGCCCGCCACCTTGCGGTCGAAGAGGTTCCCGGCACGGAGCAAGCCAGGGAGGTCATCCGGCAGGTCTCCGAAGTCGAACGGCGCAGCCGCGTGGTCGGCACGCAGGGCGACAGCGCCAACGAACTGGCCGCGGCAGTCTGGCTGGTGTTCGAGCTGGTGAAAGCAGCCTTCAACGTCGAAGTAATTCTTTTCCACCGCTTCATCGGCAGCATCATAGCGCGCCGCAATGCGATTCACGGACTGTTCCGGTTTATCGGGGAGACCGACGCCGCGATTTCGGTCGCCCGCCTGCGCGGCGAAACGCCGACCTGCCGCCCGGAATTCACCGACGGGAAATACCTGCGGGCCGAGGAGGTCGTACATCCGCTTATCGAAAACTGCGTGCCCAACACGCTGGAGCTGGACGGCACGGGATTGCTGCTTACCGGTTCCAATATGTCGGGCAAGACGACTTTCATCCGCACGCTGGTACTCAACGCCCTGCTGGCCGAGACGCTAGACATCTGCTTCGCCGCGGCATATACGGCCCCGTATATGAAGATTTACAGCTCGATCCGCATTTCGGACGACATCGCCGAAGGGACGAGCTACTACCTGCAGGAAGTGCTGACCGTCAAACGGTTTATCGACGCATCGCAGGAACCGGCGCCGTGCCTGTTCGCCCTCGACGAGCTTTTCAAGGGCACGAACACGACCGAGCGCATCGCAGCCGGGAAAGCCGTCCTGGCGCACCTCAACCGGGGTCCGCACCTGGTACTGGTCTCGACGCACGACGTCGAACTGGCGGAACTGCTGCACAAAGACGACTACGAACTGCACCACTTCCGCGAAGAGGTGATCGACGGAAAGCTGGTTTTCGATTACCAGCTGCACACGGGACCGCTCACCACACGCAACGCCATCCGGATTCTGGAGCTGTACGACTATCCGCGCGACCTGATCGCGGAAGCGTACGAGGTGCAGGAGAAACTGATGGAGAAATCGAACTGACAACATGAAAAAAGCGGCAGCCTTGTTTGGCTGCCGCTTTTTGTCCGCGACGGTTTTTCCCTGTAAGTACAAGGACGAGCCGCTGCCGCGTCTCGGCATGCCCTCCGCATCCGCCCCCGATCACACCGATTCGGCCCGACGGGAATAATTGCCAACTTCTGCGGCGCTCCGGCCATTGCCCGGCGGCCGGAAAGTCGCGATATTTGCAATATAAAAACATCGCCCCGCAAACGGCGCAAAGCACCGGACGACGGAGTAATAAAACAAGACAAGCTATGAAAAAGTATGATGCCGTCATCATCGGCTTCGGCAAAGGGGGCAAGACCCTCGC
>CAKVKI010000319.1 GCA_934754975.1 uncultured Alistipes sp.
GCCCGTCCCACGGAAAATTCCGCGATCATGAGCGGCAGTCCCAGCAGCAGTACGCAGAGGATGTAGATAATCAGAAAGGCTCCGCCGCCGTTGTCCCCGGCGACGTACGGAAACCGCCAGATGTTGCCCAGCCCCACGGAGCTGCCTGCCGCGACGAGTACGGCGCTCAATTTGCCACCCAGCGTGGCACGACTCTCCTTATGATGCATAACCTAACCTGTTTATTTCTTAAGAAGCGGGTGCGCGCATGCGCGCACCCGTCCTATTTCTCCAGCACGACGCTCACCTTCTCGAGTTTTCCGCCCAGCGGCGGCGCCAGTTTCGATACGGTGCATTTTACATGCCGCACCTGTGCGAACGTGGCGTAAATCGCTTCGATGATGTTCATCGCCACCCGCTCGATGGTGCGCTGCGTGATGCGCATCTGCATCCGCACGACTTCATAGACCGTCAGGTAATTGACCGCCCTGCGCACGTCGTCCTGCGCGGCGACGTCGCCCAGTTCGGCCGTCAGTTCCAGATCGACCGTAAAGCGGTTGCCTACTTTCTGTTCCAGTTCGTAGCAGCCGTGCAGCGCCCGGAACTCCATCCGCGAGAGAACGATGCGGTACTCCATGCTACTCGGCGATCAGGAGGTAGTAATTCTTCTTGCCTTTCTGCACCAGCAGGTATTTGCCGGCGATCAGGTCCGCTTCGGTCACCGGACGCGCCGCGTCGGCGACCTTCTCCTTGTTGAGCGACACGCCGCCGCCCTGCACCATCTTGCGGCACTCGCCTTTCGAGGGGAAGACCTGCGCCTTCTCGGCGCAGAGGTCCACGAACGGCAGCCCCAGCTCGGCGCGGGCGATGCGGAACTGCGGCACGCCCTCGAACACCTGCAGCAGCGTCTCTTCGTCGAGTTTGCGCAGCGCTTCCGAGGTCGATCCGCCGAAGAGGATCGCCGACGCTTCGACAGCCTTTTCGTACTCCTCCTTGGAGTGGATCATCGTGGTGATCTCCTGCGCCAGCCGCTTCTGCAGTATGCGCAGGTGGGGCGCCGCTTCGTGTTCGGCGCTCAGCGCCTCGACGGTCTGGCGGTCCAGCAGCGTGAAGATGCGGATATAGCGCTTGGCGTCCTCGTCGCTGACGTTGAGCCAGAACTGGTAGAACTTGTAGGGCGAAGTGTAGCGCGGATCGAGCCATACGTTGCCGCTCTCGGTTTTGCCGAATTTCGTGCCGTCGGCCTTGGTGATGAGCGGACAGGTGATGGCGAACGCTTCGGCTTCGCTGCCCAGCTTGCGGCGGATCAGCTCCGTGCCGGTGGTGATGTTGCCCCATTGGTCGGCGCCGCCCAGCTGCACCTTGCAGTTCATCGTCTGGTAGAGGTGCAGGAAGTCGAAAGCCTGTACCAGCTGGTAGGTGAATTCGGTGAACGACATGCCGTCGCCCTCGCCGCTGAAACGTTTCTTGACGGAGTCTTTGGCCATCATGTAATTGACGGTGATGCACTTGCCGACATCGCGGATGAATTCGAGGAACGAGATGTCCTTCATCCAATCGTAGTTATTGACCAGTACGGCCGCATTGGGGGCGTCCGATTCGAAATCGAGCAGTTTGGCGAGCTGCCGCTTGATCGCTTCCTGATTGTGGCGGAGCGTCGGCTCGTCGAGCAGGTTGCGCTCCTGCGACTTGCCGCTGGGGTCGCCGATCATGCCTGTCGCGCCGCCGATCAGGGCCAGCGGACGATGTCCGCACATCTGGAAATGCTTGAGGATCATCACACCTACCAGGTGCCCGATATGCAGCGAGTCGGCCGTAGGGTCGATGCCCAGGTAAGCCGTCGTCATCTCTTTTTCGAGTTGTTCCTTTGCGCCGGGCATGATCGTGTGGATCATGCCGCGCCATTCGAGTTCTTCGATGAAATTCTTTGTTGCCATTTTATGTTTGTTTTTTGTTATTTTCTCTTAAAGGTGTCAGTTGAGCCGGAGCGTGATGAAGCGATTCAGCAGTTCATAGTCGCATGGCCTGACAAAAACGACGAATTTGAGCCGTTCCGATGACTTTGCATCCTTGAACTCAACTTCTGCAAACTTCTTTTCCAATCGTTTCATCGAAACGTCCGTCCTTTTTGAAATATAGGCATACCCTTCGCCGTTGCGGGCAATGGAATCCCTTAGCGCAAAAACGATATAATCGGATGTAAACGCCACCCACAGCCAAAACCCTTTCGCATTGCTGAAATCCGTCGAGTCATTGGCATTGAGCATTGTCTTGCACACGATTTTCTGGCCGACGGACTTTTCGATATCCCTGATAAATTCAGGCTCCAGCGCCTTCCACCTTTTGTTGTTTCCGATTGCCCGGATAATCACGAAAGCGATGCCAACCAAAGCAGCTATTATGAATATTACCGCTATAATGAATTTTACCGCAAGCATATCCGGGTTTTTATAGTTCACAAAATTATTCCACTTCCAGGTCCAGCGCCTTGCGAAGTTCCGCCACCAGCGGGTTTTTCTCCGTAATATGCCGGACCCTGTCTTCGAGTTTGAACGGGCGTGCGGCCCGGGCCTCCTCGTTTACGACGACCTCCAGTTCGATCATTCCTTCGACTCCCGCCAATTCGGCGATACGCATCAGCATGCCCGTTTTGCTGCGCAGAATTTCCTCGCGCAGTTCGGTCGTCGGCACGCTCAGCGTGATCGTATTGTCAGCGAACGTCATCAGCTCGAAGGCCGGCACGAAGCGCGGGCGTTTCTCCTTGATGAGGTCCAGTATCCTGCTGCGGGCGCGTTCCAGTTTCCCGGCGCATTCCGGATCGACGGTTACGGCTTCGGCTTCGTCGGGCGACTCCCCGTCCGAAAGCTCTTCGTCGGGATCGCTGCCTGCCGAGGCGAGCATTTCCAAGATCGAAGCACCCGATATCAACGACCGCCGTGCCGGACCGGGCGCGGCCTGCGCCGCAGGGGGGACCGGTTGCCGGGCGGTCGCCGCTGTTCCGTGCATTGCCGTCGGTTCCGCCTGTGCGGTCTGCGCAGCATCCTGCGGAGCGTTGCCCTGTGCGGGATCCGCTGCCTGCGGACCGGCTGTCTGCGCCGGTTGCCCCTCTGCCGTCTGCATTGGTTGTCCGGCACCCGAATGAACCGGAGTTTGTGCCGTTTGCTCTGCTGCCGTCTGCGCCGCACGCTGCGGAGCGTTTTCCCGTACGGAAAATCCCGATACCTGCGGTACGCCTGTCTGCGTCGGTTGTTCTGCGCCCGGCTGAGCCGCAACCGGTGCCGTTTGTTCCGCCGCAGGGGCTGCCTGTGGCGGAATAGCGGACACAGCCGGTT
>CAKVKI010000320.1 GCA_934754975.1 uncultured Alistipes sp.
AGGTCGATTTCGCTCTTGCGCAGCATATTTTCCTGCCGCTCGGCGTCGTACTTGACCCGCAGTTCGTTGATCGAACGCTCCCGCTCGACGTTGAAGATGCTGTCCGCCTGATTGTGGTAGCTTTTGAAATAGTCCAGCGCTTCGCGGTAGCGGCCCAGCGCGGTCTCGGCCTCCGAGATACGCTGATAAAGTTTATAACGGTGTACGGCGTTGTTGCTCCGCTCCGAAAGTTCGATACCCTGCCGGAGTACCGGAATCGCGCGGGCGTACTCGCCCCGGTCGTTCAGGTAGGTTCCGTAACTCAGGTAGGTCATCACGGCGGCGGTCACCACCTTCTCGTCGATGTGGTCGAGCGCCATCAGGTAATAGCGTTCGGCGGCCGCATCGTCGCCCTGCGCATGGAGGATATTGGCGTAAAGGCTGTAAAGCTCGGTATGGTAACCGAATTTATCGGTATCGGGAAGCGTCCGGAGGATATATTCCAAAGCCCGGTCCTGATCGCCGAGCATGTAGTGCATGTAGGCGCTGATGACCGCGCCGCCGAAAGCGAGGTAGTCGTAACCCCACTCGGCACCCAGCCGGCAGACCTCCTCGGCGTATTTCAGGCCTGCAGGGTCGTTGCGCATGTAGTACGTATTGGCCAGGTTGCACTGCGCCACCAGATAGAAGCGGTCCAGGGAGGCGTTGCGGGCGTACTCCATCGCTTCGAGGAAATATTCGATGCCGCCGAAATAGTTCGTTTCGATGCTGACGGCATAGATTCCCAGCGCATTGTAAATCCGGCACAACGCCACCGGGTCTTCGCATTGCCGTCCGCGGATCAAAGCCCGGTCGAGGTATATGCGGGTCGAGTCGCTGCCCTCGGCAAGCAGGTAGGACTGCCCGGAGAAGAGGTCGGCGTACATCAGCGCCCGCTCGTCGTCGTGCGCGGCGCCGGCCCTGCGGAGGCGCGAGACGTAAGGATGAATCGCGGCGAATTCACTCCGCATGGTATATTGGGAGCAGATTTCGACGAGCAGATCTATGTCCTCGGGGTCCCGTTCCAGCCGCTCCAGCAGCGCAGGAAGCGTATCGGCCTGAATCACCGCGGCATGCGAAGCTCCGCCCTCCTGCGCGCGGAGGGCAGGAAGACCGAGTGACACGACGGCGGCCAATATGAACAAACGTCTGAACATCGCAGGAGATCCGGAAAACGGGCCGGGCCGGACTGTCGGCATACACCGTTTTTCACTCCGCTAAATTAATAAAAAAACCGGAAACGACGGAAAGGCGTCTTTTTAATCCAAAAAGACACTTCCGGAAAACGGGCGGAAAAAAGGGGAGGGGTGATTCCGAACCATTCCAGGCACAGGAGTCGCAAATCGCCGCATGCCTGCTTCCGGCCGCACCGCATGTCCGCTCCCGGCCGCGCGCCTGCGAACGCAGAAGGCCGGGATTTTGCGACGGAATGTCCGCCGGCCCGCCGATGAAACAAAAATGTAACGGGGCCGTCATTTTACAGTAACGACGGCCCCGTATATTTGCAATGTGAAAACCGAACGAGATTTTCCAAGTTGGTTTTAGGTTACATAAGTAGGTTAGTGGGAGATGCAGCGACGCGAGGTCGCGGCATCTTCGTTTTTACGGCTACTTCTCCATGTCGCGCAGGTGGATTTCGAGGGCGCGGACTGAAATCTGGATTTCCCGGATCGACACGCCCAGCGAACCGATCAACAGCAACAGCGCAGCGCCGAAGACATAGGCCGAAAGGACGAAGAACCCGACATACAGCAGGAACATCGTCACCACGCAGAGGAAAAGGCTCGAAACGCCCAGAATCTGCATCGTGCGCGTGAGGTGCAGGCGGCGGCGCAGGTTGTCGATCTGCGCGCGGGTGACTTTCGAGGGATGCTGGAGATGCTGTTCCTTGAGCGTACGCACCAACTGGGCGTAGGAAAGGAAACGGTTGGTGTAGGCCAGCAGGATCAGCGAGACGGCCGAAAAGAGCAGCGCCGGGGTTGTAAGGGTCAATTCTTCCATGAGCGAATCGGATTTAGGAATAACGGCCGCCGCGATTCACAGTCCGGATCCCGGTCAGGGGCTTTCCGGCACAGCGTAACCGGCGTCATGCCGGTTGCAGCGTGGGAAACACGGGACGGCTTCGGGGACAAAAGTACGAAATATTCCCGTCAATGCACACTGCCCGGCAAAACAGCGGCGGGACCCGGAGGCAAGATGCGCGTTCGAGACCCCCGGGCCGTATTCCGCCGCATCAGTCGTCCATGCCGACCAGCCGGAATCTGCGGTTGAATTTCAGCAGCAGGCCGATGTCGGGTTCGGTCCTGTAACTGCGCCCGACGCGTCCGACGCCCGAAACCCGGCTGCCGGGAATGACTTGGTCCATCTCCGCTGCTGCAAAGCGGGGGCCAAACCGTGCGCCGATCGACCTGCAGCCTGCAGAAAAGACGCTCCGCGGCGACAAGGACTGACAAAGCGCAGGTATTTTTTAAGATTTTTTAAGAAAATAACACGCGGGGTTCGGTATTGTGAAAAAAATAACATACCTTTGCGCATCCCAAAGACAACAATTTTAGTCTCATTTTGAAGAATACTTTATGGAATTAAACAAAACCTTTATCGACGGACTTTGGAGCAGGGAGATCAACGTGACGAGTTTCGTCCAGACGAACATCACCCCCTACGTGGGCGACGCCTCCTTCCTGCAGGGTCCCACCGACCGCACGAAGCACATCTGGAACCTCTGTCTCAAGGCCCTCGAAGAGGAGCGCGCCAACAACGGCGTCCGCTCGCTGGACAACAAGACCGTTTCGACCATCACTTCGCACAAAGCCGGCTACATCGACAAGGAGCAGGAACTGATCGTGGGCCTGCAGACCGACCAGCTGCTCCGGCGCGCCATCAAGCCCTTCGGCGGCATCAACGTCGTATCGCGCGCCTGCAAGGAAAACGGCGTCGATGTGGACGAGAAGGTTAAGGATATTTTCACGCACTACCGCAAGACGCACAACGACGGCGTGTTCGACGTTTACACCGAGGAGATCCGCTCGTTCCGCTCGCTGGGCTTCCTGACGGGCCTGCCGGACAACTACGCCCGCGGCCGCATCATCGGCGACTACCGCCGCCTGGCCCTCTACGGCACCGACCGGCTGATCGAAGCCAAGACCGAAGACCTGCACAACCTGACCGGCCCGATGACCGACGCCCGCATCCGCCTGCGCGAAGAGGTCTCGGAGCAGATCAAGGCCCTGAAGGACATCCGCACGATGGGCGAATACTACGGACTGGACCTCAGCCGTCCGGCGCACT
>CAKVKI010000321.1 GCA_934754975.1 uncultured Alistipes sp.
CTTACGCACTGCTCGACGCACTGGGATGCAAGTACCGCGAACATCAGGCCGGCCTGTTCGTATGGGCCGAACTGCCGGAGTCGTACGAGGGCGACAGCTTCGCATTCTCGGACGAGGTGATGGACAAGTGCGATGTGTTCCTGACCCCGGGCGGCATCTTCGGCTCGGAGGGCAAGCACTACATCCGCATCACGCTCTGCTGTCCCGAGGAACTGCTGAAGAAAGCGACGGAAAACATCAAAGCCAAGTTCGGAAAATAATCCGCCGGCGATAAAGTCCGAAACACCCCTTGGGAATCTGTGTTCTCAAGGGGTGTTTTTTTGCAAATCATTGTCCGGCAGCGGCATAATCCGGAGCTTCTGCGAAAAAAAGCGAAATTTCACAGACAGAAGAAAATAAAAAACAAGTATCTTTGAAACAGAGCGGGCGGCGCCTTGTCGGGCGGTCTTCCTGCCGAACCCGAAAACTGACGCATATGGAGATAAAATCATTGGAAAAGACAGGCTTCGACACGCTGTTCAGGGCTTTCGGCCGGGCTTTTGCCGAATATGAGGTGCAATTGAACGCGGAACAGCTGCGGGCCATGCTGGCAAGGCGCGGTTTCGATCCCGCCCTGTCGTTCGCCGCGTTCGACGGAGCCCGGATCGCGGCTTTCACGCTGAACGGCATCGGAAATTTCAACGGCCTGCCGACGGCTTACGACACGGGAACCGGAACCCTGGAGGAGTACCGGGGAACGGGACTGGCCACGGAGATTTTCAGGCACTCGATTCCGCACCTCCGTCGGGCAGGCGTCAGGCAGTATCTGCTGGAGGTGTTGCAGCACAACACGAAGGCTGTGTCCGTTTACCGGAACCTGGGGTTCGAGACGGTCCGGGAATTCAATTATTTCTACAAAAAAAATGCGGAAGTCGCCGACCGGGGCGATACGCCCTGCCTGCCCTACTCGGTGAAACGGATAGAGATCGGAAAATTCGGTTCGATTCCGTCCTTTTGGGATTTCGCTCCCTCCTGGCAGAACAGTTTCGAATCCATTAAAAGGGCTGCCGGCGGTTTCGTCAGTCTGGGCGTATTCACCGAAAAGGAACTCGCCGGATACTGCGTTTTCGAACCCGCCTCGGGCGATATCGCCCAGATAGCGGTGGACAGGCCCTACCGGAGAAACGGAATCGCCGGCCTGCTGCTGCGGGAGATGCTCCGGCTAAACAGGAACGACTCCGTCAAAATCATAAATACCGACGTTTCATGCGACTCGATAACCGGATTCCTGAAAGCGAAAAACATCGTGCCGCAGGGGAAACAGTTCGAAATGATCCGGAAAATATAGCGCGGCAGCAACGCATTGTCGGCTCTCGCAGCAGTTGCTGCTGACCGGCGATTCCGCATCTTCGGCACTGCCTGTCCTCGCTGATGCCGACGATGGGGGAAAGCAAATAGGCGAACAAACCGCCGTGCGGCATCCTCTCCGGCAATGAAAAAAGGCTCTCCTTCCGGAGAGCCTTTCGGCAAATTCTGCGATTTCAATTGCAGCGGCGTACCGCCCTACTCGTTTACGATACGGATAGAGAGGATCAGGTCGCCGGGACGGATGTCGTCGATAACGTCCAGCCCTTCGACGACGCGGCCGAAGCAGGTGTGGCGGCCGTCGAGATGCTGCGTCGTCTCGCGGGTGTGACAGATGAAGAACTGCGAACCGCCCGTGTCGCGTCCAGCATGCGCCATAGAGAGTACGCCGCGGTCGTGGTATTGGCGCGGAGCCGAAGTTTCGCATTTGATCTTGTAGCCCGGACCGCCCGTGCCGTCGCCTTTGGGACAGCCGCCCTGGATGACGAATCCCGGAATCACCCGGTGAAAAGTCAGTCCGTCGTAAAAACGGTCTTCCGCGAGTTTTACGAAGTTCGCCACCGTACCCGGCGTTTCGTCGGTATAGAGTTCGGCTTTCATGTCGCCTTTCTCGGTAGAAATAATTGCGTATTGTGCCATATATTCAATAATTTAAGGTTCCGAAATTTTGATTTGCGCAGCGGCGGCCTTCACCCGTTCGCGCAGGGCTTCCAGATCGCCGTCGAGCGGGGCGTATCCCGTGACCACGCCCATGCGGCGGTTCACGCGGGCCGAAGGCTTGCCGAAGATGCGCACGTCGGTGCGGGGATCGGCGGCCAGTGCGCGGTCGATGCCCTCGTAACGCGGCGCGGAGGCGCAGGCGATCGGCGAGAGGACGACGGCGGTGGCCCCCAGGCGTTCGAAGGTGACGGCCGGAATCGGCAGTCCCAGCACCGCCCGCAGGTGCAGTTCGAATTCATTGAGGTTCTGCGTTCCGGCCAGCGTCACCATGCCCGTATCGTGGGGCCGCGGCGAGAGTTCGGAGAAATAAACACCGTTTTCGTGGCTGAGGAAGAACTCCACGCCCCACAGTCCGGCTCCGGTCAGCGCTTCGGTGACGGCGGCCGCCATGCGCTGCGCTTCGGCGAGGTGTTCGGGCGCGATGTGGGGCGACTGGAAGCTTTCGCGGTAGTCCCCGCCCTTCTGCACATGGCCGATCGGCGGGCAGAAGAGCGTCGGACCGTTCTTCTGGGTCACGGTGAGCAGCGTGATCTCGCTGTCGAAGCGGATGAACTCCTCGATAATCAGCTCGCGGATGTCACCGCGCGACCCCTCGCAGCCATAGTGCCATGCGTGTTCCAACTCTTCGGGAGCTTTGACGAGCGACTGGCCTTTGCCCGACGACGACATCAGGGGTTTCACCACACACGGATAACCGATCTTCGCAGCGGCCTCCTTCAGTTCGTCGTACGACGTCGCGTAGAAATAGCGGGCGGTCTTCAGCCCCAGCTCCTTGGCCGCGAGGTCGCGGATGGCTTTGCGGTTCATCGTAAAATTGACGGCGCGGGCGCTCGGCACGACCTGCACGCCCGCCTTTTCGAAATCGTAGAGCCGTTCGGTGCGGATCGCTTCGATTTCGGGCACGATGATGTCGGGACGGTGCTTCCCGACGGCGGCGGCCAGCGCATCGCCGTCGAGCATGTGAAACACTTCGCATGCGTCGGCAACCTGCATGGCAGGCGCGCCCGTGTACGAATCGCAGGCAACGACGGTCTGTCCCAACCGCTGCGCCGCGATCACGAATTCCTTGCCCAGCTCACCCGAACCGAGCAGCATTATCTTTTTCATGGACTTGTATTTTTTTAGTAGCGCAAAGATATATTTTTTCGGCCTAAATTCGTACCTTGTAAAGATAAAACTGTTCCGAAACCATGAAAAACCCGTTCACCGAATTATACGGCTGCATGTGCTGGGC
>CAKVKI010000322.1 GCA_934754975.1 uncultured Alistipes sp.
GGGGAACGCACTCTATCAAGTGGGAGTTGGACAGCGATCCCGAGGTTTTGCCAATGTGGGTGGCGGATATGGACTTCCGCACGGCGCCGCCCGTGGTGGAAGCATTGCTCAGGCGGGTCGAACACGGCGTATTCGGCTATGCGCAGGCCCCGCAGGCCTACTACGACGCTGTAGTAAAGTGGTTCGCACGACGTCACGGCTGGCATATAAAACCGGAGTGGATACTCCATACGACAGGCGTGATTCCCGCGATTTCGGCCATTCTGAAGGCCCTGACGCGACCGGGCGACAAGATTCTGGTGCAGACGCCCGTCTACAACCATTTCTTCATCTCGATCCGTAACAGCGGATGCCGGACGGCGGAAAGCGACCTGACGTACCGCGACGGCGCCTACTCGATCGACTTCGCCGACCTGGAGCGTAAAGCCGCCGACCCCGAGGTCAAAGCGATGCTGTTATGCAACCCGCACAATCCGGCCGGGCGCGTCTGGTCGCCGGAAGAGCTGCGCAGGATCGGCGAAATCTGCCTGCGCAACGACGTCTTCGTCGTAGCCGACGAAATCCATTGCGAACTGGTCATGCCGGGATTCCGCTACACGCCGTTCGCATCGCTCGGCGAAGAGTTCCTGCACAATTCGGTCACCTGCTGTTCCCCCAGCAAGGCGTTTAACCTCGCCGGACTGCAGGTCGCCAACATTTTCGCGGCCGGCGAGACGGCGCGCGCAAAGATCGAAAAGGCGCTCCGGATCAACGAAACGGGCGAAATAGGTCCTTTTGCGATCGACGCGCTGATCGCCGCATACGACCGGGGCGCGGAATGGCTCGACGCGCTGAACAAATACCTGTATGCCAACTACCTTTTCCTGCGGGAATATTTCGCGCAGCACCTGCCGCAGTTTCCGGTTTTGCCGCTGGAAGGCACCTACCTGGTGTGGGCGGACTGCCGTGCGGCGGGACTTCCGGCGGACGAACTAGAGGAGCGTCTGCTCACCGAGGGCAAACTGCGCGTCAATTCGGGCACAATGTACGGTGCGGCGGGCGCAGGCTTCATCCGCCTGAATATCGCCTGTCCGCGAACCCTGCTCGCCGAAGGACTCGGCCGGCTGCGGAAAGTGCTGGAAAAGCGGAAATAAATAAAATCCGCCGGCGACATTTCACGGCATGTCAGAAGTTGTCACCAGAGTTTCATATTTTTCCCGAAACTTAAAACCTACGATTATGGGACGGGCAAAAGAAAACTTCAACGAAGTCTATTTCAAAGATCAGCGCGGACAGCAGATGTCTTTTGCAGGCTACGCCAATGTACTCAGGCACATTTTCTGGAATCTGATGGACGGACATTCGATGGTCCGCGAATCGGAGAAATGCAGTTATGCAATCGAAGCCTGGGGCCGCCGCTGCTATTTGGTCCAGACGAACCGCGAAACAAAAGCCGTCGACCGCTATGAAATCCTGAACTGCACGTACGAACAGCTCCTCAGCAAAATATCGAAAAAGCACGAGGCCGAAGCGATGCCGGCGCGCTAAAACGGCAGCCGCCGTTCGCACCGCAGGCTCCTCATTTCGCGCTCCTTAACCACCTCGTCCTCACCCGGCCGCCCGATCATCAGCGGGGAATCGGGATCGTGCCTGCGCCGGTTGTATTCCGCCGTATTATAGTTGCCTTTGATCGCATAGCAATAGGCACAGCCGTTCAGACAGGTTTCATAGGTTCCGATGTCGATGCTTTCGATGCAGTTGCACACCTGCCGTTGGTTTTTGTCCTTTTTTGCAGCTATGGGATAACCGGCGATCCGTTCGACCAGTTCGCGGTCGATGCACATTCCGGAGGGAATCCCCAGACGCCGCAGATCGACCTTCACGGTGCAGGTTTCCAGCGCAATCGGATAGGGTTCCAGCGTCCGGAGAAACGACTGCGCCATAGGGTCGATTTCGTCCCGGCGCAGCGGACCGACGCCCAGCTCTCCCAGCGCGCCGCGGATATGGCGGTAATGGTCGATAAATCCGAGCATGCACTTCGCGGTATGGTCCCGCAGGGCATGGGCGATTCGGGCAAAGGCTTCGCAGTGGAATCCGACGTCGTATTTTCCATTGGTCAGAATCGGATCGTAACGCCAGATCACCCGGTCGCGGCCGATTGCGTCCGACAGCCGTTTGAAGGTTTCGATCCGCCGGGAGAGGTCCGGCAGGCGGTTCTCCACATCGGCCCCGTAAGGGTTGAGCGTAAATTGGAAGTAGTATTTATAGCGGTCCAGCTCTCCGAGACGCGGGAGCATCGGCGCCGGATTCTTGGTCCAGAAAACGATGCAGTCCACCACGGCCGGATCGAGGCTGATCCGGCTGACTGCCCTGGGGTTGAAGGGATTGGGCACAAGTAGATACCCTTCCCGCAGGCGGTTGAAAAACCACGGGGCGTAATAGGCGGGAATATCCGTCCGGCGGCTGGCGCTGATAATCATACCCTAATAACGATTGACAAACTACATATATTTCCCGGCCATGTAATAATCCGGGCAGGCGATTGAGTCTTACTGCGTCCGGCGGCCGCTGCGGAGAACGACGATGCTCACGGCGGCCACGATCAGCAGAATCCCCGCGGCCCCCTGCAGGGTAAAGGGTTCGCCGAAAACCACGACGCCGATAACGACGGCCGTCAGCGGCTCCATGGCCCCGAAAATCGAAGTCAGCGTCGGCCCGATGCGCTTGATTGCCTGCACCAGCGTCATGTTGGAGACTGCCGTGGCGGGAAGCGCGAGCCCTAAGATATAGACCCATGTCATGCCGTCGGTTTCGATCCGGACTCCGCCCGTCAGCAGACCGCCGAGGATAAAATAAAGCGCCCCCAGCCCCATGACATAACAGGTCAGCACCGTGGAGTCGATCTCCACGGCCCGGCTTTTGCGCACGCCGACGATATAGCCGCCATAGGAAACGACCGAAATACAGGCCGAAATCATGCCGAGCGCGGTGTTTCCCCGGGTGAAATCGACGTTTCCCAACGAAAGCAGCACCGCGCCGACGATGGACATGCCGATAGCGGCGAAAACCCACGCAGAGCCTTTCTCGCGGAAGAAACACATCATCGCAAGAGCCACGGCGAGCGGGTACATGAAATGAATGGTCGATGCAACGCCGCTGGCGATATGCTGATAGGCGATGATAAGGCTCAGCGACGTGGCGGCCCGGAAAAGGCTCAGCAGGAAGACGGTGAAAAATTCGCGGCGGCTCAGCCGGAAACTCCGCCCCGAAAACACGGCGAGCGTCCCCAGAAACAGCGACGCGACGCCCCAGCGGTAG
>CAKVKI010000323.1 GCA_934754975.1 uncultured Alistipes sp.
GGTTCTGGAGCTTCTGGAGGTTGTACTCCGCGGGTTCGCGCGTGGCGAAGATGATGTCGATGATGTATTTCTCGATCTTCTCGTCCATGTAGACGTCCTCTACGACCTTGCGGGCCTTGACGATGTCTTCGGGCGAGATGACCTTGTTGACTGCGGGAAGTCCTCCGCCCGCCAGGTTCATGCGCACGATGTCGCGCTCCTCCTGCTTCTTGGGGTAGGAAATCCGGGCTTTGAGCATGAAACGGTCCACCTGCGCTTCGGGCAGCGGGTAGGTTCCCTCCTGCTCCAGCGGGTTCTGCGTGGCCAGCACCAGAAACGGCTGCGGCAGCGGATAGGTGTTGTCGCCGATGGTCACCTGACGCTCCTGCATGGCCTCCAGCAGCGCCGACTGGACCTTGGCCGGAGAACGGTTGATTTCATCCGCCAGCACGAAGTTGGCGAACACGGGGCCTTTCCGGACGATGAACTCTTCGTTCTTCTGCGAATAGATCAGCGTACCGATCAGGTCGGCCGGCAGCAGGTCGGGGGTGAACTGTATACGCGAGAATCCTGCGTCCACTGCTTTCGCCAGTGTGGTGATGGCCAGCGTCTTGGCCAATCCGGGCACGCCTTCCAGCAGAATGTGTCCGTTCGACAGCAGTCCGATCAGCAGCGTGTCTACCAGATGGCTCTGGCCGATGATGACCTTGCCCATTTCCGTACGGAGCGTATCCACGAAGACGCTTTCGCGTTCGATGCGCTCGTTGAGTTCTTTGATGTTGATGACTTCGCTCATTGTTTTATATTGTTGAATTTCATGCTTTATTTTCCGCGTCCGGCACACTCTTTTTGCAGACACTGCGCCCGCTTGACGAAAACGCCGTCGTATTGTCGTCGGATTTAACTTTTTAACGTTCGCAATGCAAAGATATTATTTTCTTTGAAAAAAACTTATTCAATTCTTATTAACTTTGCCGTCATGGAATCCAAAGAATCACCTATTTTACAGGGCCTGAACCCCGCACAGCGCGCCGCCGTCGTGAATTTCGACGCTCCGTCGCTCATCATCGCGGGTGCGGGTTCGGGCAAGACGCGCGTGCTGACCGCGCGTATCGCCTATATGATCGAGCAGGGCGTGGCTCCGTTCAACATTCTCGCGCTTACCTTCACCAACAAGGCCGCCCAGCAGATGCGCGAACGCATCGCACAGATGATCCCCGACAACCGCAGCCGCTATATCCGCATGGGAACGTTCCACTCGGTTTTTTCGCGTATCCTGCGCGAGAACGCCGACCGGATCGGCTTCCCCGATTCGTTTACCATCTACGAACCGTCGGACTGCAAGAACCTGCTGAAGACCATCGTGCGCGAGCTGAACCTCGCCGACGAGAAATACAAGCCCAACCTCTTGGCTTCGCGCATATCCTATGCCAAAAACTGCCTGGTGACTCCCGGGGCCTATCTCGCCAACTCGGTCTATGCCGCCGAGGACCGTCAGTCGCAGATTCCCGAGTTCGGCAACATCTATAATATATACTGCCAGCGCTGCAAGCGCAACGGCGCGATGGACTTCGACGACCTGCTGCTGCAGACCAACATCCTGCTGCGCGACGCCCCCGACGTGCTGGCGCGCTACCAGGAACAGTTCAAATATATTCTGGTGGACGAGTACCAAGACACCAACTACGCCCAGTACGTCATCATCCGCCGTCTCTCGCAGCTGCACTCGAAGGTCTGCGTCGTGGGCGACGACGCGCAGTCGATCTACTCGTTCCGCGGGGCCAAGATCGAGAATATCCTCTCGTTCCAGAAGGATTTTCCCGATACGATGGTCTTCAAACTGGAACAGAACTACCGCTCGACCCGCACCATCGTCGATGCGGCCAACTCGGTGATCGTCCGCAACTCCAAACGCATGGAGAAACACTGCTTCTCGGAGGGCGACAAGGGCGAGCCGATCCGCATCCTCAAAGCCTATACCGACCGTGAGGAGGCCGAAATGGTCGTCTCCGACCTGCGCGACAAAATCCGCGAGACGGGCGACGAATGGTCCGAAGCGGTGATTCTCTACCGCACCAACAGCCAGTCGGCCGTGCTGGAGGACAACCTCCGCCGCCGGGGCGTTCCCTACCGCATTTACAAGGGCAGTTCGTTCTACGACCACAAGGAGGTCAAGGACATGCTGGCCTATATCCGGCTGGTTATCAATCCGCGCGACGACGAAGCGTTCAAACGCATCGTCAATTACCCCGCGCGCGGCATCGGCGACACGACCGTCCAGCGCATCGCGCAGCTGGCCGCCGAACGCGGCGTCTCGATGTGGGAAGCGGTCGATACGCTGGTCGCCGAACCCGCCGCCGATCCCGTGCAGAAGACCATCGCCCGCAAGGCGGCGGATTTCGTCGCCATGATCCGCGGCCTGTCGCTGGTCCGCAGCGAAAAGAGCCTTTACGACTTCGGCCTGGAGATCGCCACCCGTTCGGGCATCATCGCCGCCTACCGCACCGAGAATACCCCCGAGGCGACTTCCGCCCTGGACAATATCGAGGAGCTGCTCAACTCGATGCAGCTCTTCAAGGAGCAGCGCGACGCCGAGATCCGCAGCGGCGAACGGCAGGAGGACGAGGAGGCGACCATCGACGAGTGGCTGCAGAACGTCATGCTGATGACCGACATGGACAAGGACGACCCCGAGGACCGCAACAAGGTGACGCTCATGACCGTCCATTCGGCCAAGGGACTCGAATACAAATACGTCTATATCGTCGGTCTGGAAGAGAACCTTTTCCCCTCGCAGCGGGCCGCCGAATCGCCCGACGGCATCGAGGAGGAGCGCCGCCTGTTCTATGTGGCCCTGACGCGCGCCAAGGTCGAAGCGACGATCTCCTATGCCGAGATGCGCTTCAAGTGGGGAAATATGGAGTTCTCGCGTCCGAGCTGTTTCCTGCGCGAGATCGACCCCAAATATGTCCGCGCCGATTTCGACGCCGGCGAGGAGCGTCCGCGCCGCCCGCAGGACGGCGCAGGCCCTTCGGCCATCGACGAACTGCGCCGCCGCTTCGACTATCGTTTCCAGCAGAAACAGCAGGCGGACCGCGCAGGCGGCAGCGGCTCCGGCAGTCAGCCGGGCGGCTTCGGCGGCCGGGGCAGCGGCGGCAGCTTCGGCGGCCGTTCCGCCGACGGCCAGTCCGGTCCCGCCCGGCGTTTCACACGCGCCGCGGCTCCGCAGGGCGCGCGCCCTGCGGGCAGGCCCGATCCGGCCCTCGTCCAGACGCCGCGTCCCTCGACCGACGGCATGCGCCGTGTGGGCG
>CAKVKI010000324.1 GCA_934754975.1 uncultured Alistipes sp.
GCCGAAATCGGCACCCCCTATTCCTGCAACATTCAGATCAACGACAAGAAATACGCCTTCATTTACGGTGAAAAGGCGTCGGGCATCAGCTTCTCCGTCACCCGCGTGAAATGGAACCTCGTAACCGGCGAAGGCGGCGAAACGATGGGTAAGTGGCGCGACGATATTCTCAGTTCCGCATACGGAATTCCCAACCGCTACGGCGAAGGCGAGGTGGAGATCTACGAACGTGACGACAATCCCGGCTACTACCGGATCAACAACGTCTACTCGGCGGAGTATCTGGCTTCATTGCTGAATTTGTCTCCGTCCGAAGTGTCGGGCAACCGTTCGGACGTCATTACTTATATCGACGCGACAAATCCGGATAAGGTTTGGTTCCCCGAACAGTCTACGGGCGTGTTCCTCAACAGCGGCGACGGTATTGTCAGCTTTGCCTCGCAGGTGCCGGAAAACGGATTCAACGGCAGTGGATACGGTACCAACGTGAACGGAGTCATTACATTCCCGGCCAAAAGCGTACTGCTGATGTTCGGCGACGACGGCTGGTATGTCGGAAACGCCAGCGGCATGCAGCGTCTGATGCTGCCGGGGGCCAAAGAATACGACTATTCGCTTGTTCTGACGAACAGCGAACCGGCCGACGGTAAAGTCGAAATCGCAGCTAAGCTGGGCGCCAATGTCGCCAAAGTGAAGTACGCCTTCTTCGAAGGGGTCTTCGGCGACGCCATCGCCAAAGCGAATTCGGCAGGTATCGACGCGGGAACGGTCGAGTCGAAGGAGATCACGGCCGACGGAACCATCGTGGCCGAACTCGAAGAGACCGGCAAGTACACCATCGTTGCCAATATTTACGATGAGGCGGGCGAACTTCAGAAGTATGAATTCCTGTCGTTCGGTTATGTCAAGGCCGGGGACGACAAACCCGTCGTACTGAGCGTTCGTACGGAACTTACGTGGGAGTTCGAAGCACAGGGACACACTCCCGAGAATTCGATCCGCGGCATCCTGTTCGGTGAAAATATCGAATCGGGATATATGGGACTTTTCCAGTTCTCGGAACTGGAAGGAAAGAGCAGCGAGGACCTGATTGAAATAGCCAAAACGTCCGGCAAGGCAATTACGGCTGAAGAAATTGACAAGATCAACGACACGGGTCTCTCGCTGCTTTATACGGATTTGATCGGCGGTACCGACTATGTACTGCTCGTATGGGCCAACAACGGCTATTACAGCAAGCTGATGTACTCCATGACCACTACGGAGGGTACGCCTCATCCGCTCAAGCGGACTTTCACCGTGGACGACCTGATGGCCACTCAGCCCACCAAAGCCGATTATATCAATACGGCATGGGATTATTACGCCATCAACGGATTCAAGGGCGGAAGCCGCGCTAAAATAGGAAAAGTCGTCATTACCGAAAATACCGAGGACGATATTCCCGCTCAGGGCGAAAATGAGGCTGTCGATTACGTAAATATCAAGGGACTCTTCGGCGGCGGCGTTGCCCAGATCGGCGGCGACGACACCATGCTCTTCGAATATTATAAAGGACTGCTCTACGCATATACTCCCGAACGGGTAGGTATGTTCCAGTCGTATTATATCGTTACCGGAATTATAGCAACAAACAACGGTGTATACCCCGGCGACGGCCTGTTGCTCGGAGGACTCGTAGAAGACGGTTATGTCGCATTCGTTTCACTGCCCGGAATTAAAGACAGCGAGACACACGAAATAATCGACTTCAGCGGTTTCTATTTCGGCGCCTACTCTACATACGATCAGGCGACAGACTCGTACAGTGGTTTCCAGGGCGGTCTGGTTTGGCAGGATTACCCGATGTTCGTCGATCCTGCAAAGGCGACAAGCAGTGTGTCGGCGCCCGTGGCATCCGATACGTTCAGCGGAATCGTGCGTAATGCCGGCGTCAAGCCTGCCAACTTTGTCGAGCTGCGCGGCCGCGAACGCATCCACGCTCTGATCGACGAGTATATCGGCAAGTCGAAACCCGTGAACCGGATTACGACTGCGCTGCCGGTCGACGTACCCGCACTGGGCGCAGTCAAAGCCAAGGTGGAATTCCGTGAGGGAGTCGCCGCGCCGGGTAAGGAGATCACCCGAAAGATCGGCGCGAAAATAACCAAGTAAGAAAACGATTGTCATAACAGTATGACTATTACCGGGGAGCCGGCCCGCGAGGCCGGTTCCCTTTTTTAAATTCACGCACCATGACTGATAAAAAAATTTTACTGCTTGCTTTGCTGTTTCTCGCCGGCTGTACGTCGGACCCGATGGAAGAGAACGGCGGAAAGGAGGCTCCGGCGGCTGCCATGCACAAGATCGTCAATGCTCCCGAAAATGCCGCACAGGGCGAACTGCTGATCTATTTCGACAGCGAAGCCATCGGCGGCGTCGAACAGACTGCCGCAGCGGCCGCAGTTACGCGTACGGCGGTGACACGCTCCGGCATCGCACCCGTGGACGACATCTTCACACAACTGGGCGTCACTTCGCTGCGCCGTGTATTTCCCTGCAATCCGGCCACCGAAGAGCGCACCCGCGCGGCAGGACTGCATAAATGGTACATCGTCGCGTTCGACCAGGGCGTCGATCTCGACGCTGCGGCACAACGGCTCGCCGCAGTTTCGGAGGTGAGCCATATACAATTCAACACCAAACTGCAATTGGCTTCGGACAACAGGGCATTTCCGTATAAGGACAGTGCGGCGGCTGAAACACGCGCCGCGGCCGGCGGAGGTTTCAACGACCCCGGCTATAAAGACCAGTGGCACTACAGCAACAACGGCGACAAAAAATTCGCCGAAACGACGCGCGCCGGAGCGGATATCAACGTGGAAGAGGCCTGGAAACTCGCAGCCGGCGATCCGTCGCTGATCGTGGCGATCGTCGATCAGGGCATCAAGTACACACATCCCGACCTGGCGGCCAACATGTGGATCAACAAGGCCGAGCAGAGCGGGACGGCGGGACGCGACGACGACGGCAACGGTTATGCCGACGACGTTTACGGCTACAACTTCGTACTGGGCACAAGCCAGCTGACCTGGGATGTGGACGTCTATGACGACAAGGGCAGAAACGTCGGCGATTCGGGTCACGGCACGCACGTCGCCGGCACGGTCGCCGCCGTCAACAACAACGGAGTCGGCGTGTCGGGCATAGCGGGCGGCACGGGCAAAAACGACGGCGTGAAGCTCATGTCCTGCCAGATATTTTCGAGCGGGCAAAGCG
>CAKVKI010000325.1 GCA_934754975.1 uncultured Alistipes sp.
GCCTTCGTTCACGCAGTTCTCGATCTCCGTGTAGCGGTTCGCAGCGGCCACGATACCCGAAGCGCGGGCTACCTGCGTGTCGAGGTCTCCGTAATTGGCGCAGTCGGCGATCGTCACCACGGCCGTCGTGTTGCTCTTGTTCGAGCTGAACCCGGCGATGCCGCCCACATGGATACCCGTCGCACCGTTCTTGGTGTTCCCGCCCGACGTGGCCGTCAAGGCGCCGTGATTGACCAGTTTTTCGAGCCGCGCTCCGTTTTTGTCGGCAAAAACGAGCCCGACCATGCCGACCGTCATGCGGATATTGTCGGGAGCCGCTCCGTCGAAAGAGATCGGGGCTTTATTGACTACGTTGCGCACGGTGGCTTCGTAAACCAGACCGGCCACCATGCCGCAGTCGGCGCCCGCCGTCGCCTTGTCTTCGAGCGAGCAGCTCGCGTCGAAAATCAGGTTCTCCACCACAGCCCCGTCTGCCACGGCCCCGAAGAATCCCCACGCCGAGGTAGCCTGTGCGGCCTTGCAGACCATCTTCAGGTTGCGGATCGTATGCCCCTGCCCGTCGAAATAACCTGTAAAGGGCGTTCCCGAAGTGATTGAAAGCACATTGCTCGCCAGTTTGGACGTCGCCGCGCCGATCGGCGTCCACTCGGTCACCTCTGCCAGATCGATGTCGTCCAGCAGCACCACGACGCCCTTGTCGTTCTGCCACGGGGCGAGCGTTTCGCCGGCGTTCACGGCCGCCGCGAACTCGATCAGGTCGTCGGCCGTACTGATGCCGCCCTGCGGCGCAAAGGCGTAAAGCGCCTTGGCCATGTGCTTGGCGCGAAAAACGCCGTCCTGCTCGGTATAGGAGGTGATACCGGTCTTATAAATATTTTTCGAATAGGTTTTCCCGTCCGCCGTGCGGAGCGTAAGTTTCAGCCCCGCGCCGGACTTGAAACGCCCGACGGGAAATTTGATTGTCTGGGACTTAGTCAGGTCCGCGCCTTCGGCAAAATTGAAGGTCAGGCTGCTGCCCGTGCCGTCCGCAGCGGGCGTCAGCGCCAGCGTTTCGGGTTCCACCGTTCCCTCGAACGACAGGAACCCGTCGAAAGCCGCTTCGTCGGCGGGTTCCACCGTCAGCGACTGCGCCGCGCTCGCCAGTTCCCCGGCGTCGATACGCAGTTCGACGACCGAGAAGATATTGCGGAAAGTCACCTCCAGCGCGCCGTCGGTAAGATTCCCGGAAGCCGGCAGGCCCACAAGCGGCGCCCGGGCCGGATTGCTCTGCGACTCCGCGTCGAGCGCAATCGTCCGCTCGGCTTCCACTGCAACCACACCTTCTGCGGTCGTTGCGGGATAGTAGGCCGTCAAAGCCTTCGAAGCGTCGTAATCGGCGATACCGGCTTCGCTCGTAAAAGCGGTCGTCGGTCCCGCTTCCGCAGCCGTATATTCATACGCCGCGCCGTCGTAAACGACCGTGATGCGGTCGCCCGCCTCCCAGGTCGATTTACCCTCCTCGATGTCCGTGCGGGTTGCGGGCGGACAGGCGGCCACGATAACCAGCCCGTTCGCGTCTGCATACCCGGGTCCGCGCGCCGGCTCCGCCAGATCGGGAGACTGCGCGCACCCCGCCGCGAAGAAAATCGCGGCGAATAACCATGCAAATATCTGTTTCATAGTTTTTTTACTTTACTCTTTATTCGGATCGTCTTCAAAATCGGTATCCTCGATCCCGTTGCCGGGAGTTTGGGAGCCGGACGACATGTCGGTCACGGCAAAGGGTTTGGCGAGGGCATGGCGCGCCGCCTGGAGTGCGACCGGCTGGTTGGCGTCGGTCACGGGCGTCGTATAACTGCCGTCCGTCATATTCGACACGTCGTAACGGAAGCTGTTTGCGTCGAGTTTCTTGTTCCCGAACGACGGCGAGATGATCGACTCGAAAACCGCGCAGGCCGCGGCATAGCGGCTCAGGCCGAAGTCCATGTGATAGCCGTCGCGCGTGAGGTCCATCTCGTTGTTGAGCGGCGAGGTGCGCAGGTTCTGCAGCACCGTCCCGGTGGGAATGATCTGCTCCACCTCGGTCTGGTCGAGGACCTTGCGGGCCTGTGCCACGATCACGTCGAACATCTCGTCCTGCGTCGTGAAATTCTTGTAGGGCCGCTGCGCCGTACCGATCTTGTCCATGTTGAAGTAGGCCTGCGACATGATATAGACGAACTTGGGCGTATGTCCGCCCTGGTCGGCCTTGATGTCGGCGATCAACCCCTGAATGGCGTTTTTCTCAGTGTCGTTCCATATCCAGCCGCAGCTGTTGCCCGTATGCTCCTGCAGGCAGACGATATCCCACGTATCCGACTTGACGATCTGCTGAATGTTGTATCCGGTGTAGGAGAGCCAGAGCGAAGTGCCGGGATTGTACCTGTAGCAGGTATAGTCGGACTTGGCCGCATAGCCGTCGGCATATTCGGGAATCGTGCGCCCGCCGTAATAGAGGTGTACCATCTTCAGCGTCGGGATGTCGGCGGCGGAGACCATCTTCGGCAGATGCTCGACGGCGTCCTTGGTAAAACTGTTGCCGATGAAGAGGATGCGCAGCGTCGGCTCGACATCGTCGCCGCCGCCCGGGCCGCCCGAACTCGAACCGATCAGGTAGGTGATATTGTCCGCATTGATCGGATCGGTGGCCTTCTGCACGCCCAGGTAACGCACTTGCTCGCTCTCTTCGTACGAATCGTAGACCGTGGTTCCGCCGTTGTAAACCCCGACCTTGCCGCCTGCGATGCAGTTGATCCAGCCGGTCGCATAGGCGCTGTAACCGAAGAATACGCCGCGGTTGGCGTCGTCGGTAATGATCTCGCCGTAATTGGCGCATCCGCTGAACGAGTTGGTCGCATGGTTGGCCAGGCTAACCATTCCGCCGCAGCGGGCGCCGCCCGTCGAGACGAGGTTGCCGTTGTTGATGCAGTCGGTCATCGAGCATCCCGTACCCGTGATGCAGGTAATGTTGCCCAGACGGCCCGTCGTACCGCACGTATTGAGCTGGTTGCCGTGGTTCACGCAGGAGTTGATCCGCGTGTAGGTATTCGCCGCGGCGACGATGCCCGAAGAACGCGCCGAGTTCGAGGTGATATTGCCGTAATTGTCGCAGTAAGCGATGTCGTTGCAGATCTTGTTGGTCGCGTTGCCCGTCGCAAAGCCGCAGATGCCCGCCATGTGGATCGCCGTATTGCCTCCGTTGGTCGAATTGCCGTTGGTATCGGCCTCCAC
>CAKVKI010000326.1 GCA_934754975.1 uncultured Alistipes sp.
GTACTGATGTGCTTGCTCGTTCATAGTCAATCTGTGTTTTGAGGGTTATTAGAAATGTACCGCGGTAAAAATAATGTTTCTTCAGGAGTTTTGCAACTTCTTTAAGAATTTGCTAAAATATTTTACTTATGCGATTTCCGCTTTCAGCCCCTTTTGTGCTTACTGTCTGCGGGGAGGAGTGGACCGATGGTAAAAATCCGTAATAAAAAATGACAGATCCGTTGTGAATCTGTCATTTGAAAAAAATTACAATTTTTT
This sequence comes from uncultured Alistipes sp., assembly GCA_934754975.1. Taxonomy (GTDB): domain Bacteria; phylum Bacteroidota; class Bacteroidia; order Bacteroidales; family Rikenellaceae; genus Alistipes. The sequence goes on from CAKVKI010000326.1 coordinate 259, forward strand.
TTCGGCTACTTCGCATTTTCCCCCGATTGGCGGCTGAATTCGAAGCCGATGTAGACGTTTTTGTAGTTTTCGAGCAGTGCGACGATGGTCTCCATCGACGATATTTTGCTGCCCATCGCCTTGACCATGTCGATGAGTTTGGTGACGGGGAAGACCAGCAGCAGATTCGAGCCGTCGATGTAGGCGTGCCCCGGAACCGAACCCAGATCGAGTTTGTCCTTGGCGAAATTGAGCGTGGCCACATGCGTCGAAGCGTCGAATTCGTAAGTGCCCGAAAGTTCGTATTTGCCCATCAGGGTCGTGAATTTGCCGTCTTTGGCGAATGTGACCGTACCGGCCCCGGGTTTGATGCCGGCCATCTGGTAGCCCCTGTCGAGCTGCTGTTTGATGTTGTCCTGAAGTACCGTGCCGCCGAGCTGGCTCAGCAGGTCGTTGCCCTCGAATTTCACGCCCGGGGCGGTGTAGTTCCATGTGCCGGCGAGCGCATATTGCGTCAGTTTGCCGTCGGTGGCCTTGTCTGCGGCGGTCGTGGCGGCTTTTTTCAATGCTTCTTTCCAGTCCTGCGCCGTGGCGGAGCTTCCGGCGAGGAGGAGCGTTGCAATCGCCAGTAAGAGATTTCTTTTCATGATCATTTCAGGTATTTCAGGGTTTCGAGTTCTTTGAGCCACACGGCCGCCGAAGCGTCCGACGGCATGCGCCAGTCGCCGCGCGGCGAGAGGGCCGCGGAGCCGACTTTCGGGCCGTCGGGCATGGCCGAACGCTTGAACTGCTGCGAGAAGAAGCGGCGGAAAAAGACCGTCAGCCATTTGAGTATCGTCGCGCGGTCGTAACTGCCGTGGAACGCCTGCTCGGCGAGGAACAGGATTTTCGCCGGTCCGTAACCTGCGCGGATAAAGTTGTAGAGGAAGAAATCGTGGAGTTCGTAAGGTCCCACGAGGTCTTCGGTCTTTTGTGCGATTTTACCCTCCTTGTCGGCCGGGAGCAGTTCGGGGCTGACCGGGGTGTCGATGACGTCGAGCAGCGTCGCGCGCGTGGCCATGTCGGATTCCGTGTCTGCGGCCCACTTCACGAGGTGGCGCACCAGCGTTTTGGGCACCGAGGCGTTCACGCCGTACATCGACATCTGGTCGCCGTTGTAGGTGGCCCATCCCAGCGCCAGCTCGCTCAGGTCGCCTGTGCCGACCACCAGACCGCCCTCCATGTTGGCGATGTCCATCAGTATCTGCGTGCGCTCGCGGGCCTGACTGTTTTCATAGGCCGCCGAGCGGTCCTCGGGATCGAGTCCGATGTCCCTGAAGTGCTGGGTGCAGGCGTCGCGGATCGGTATTTCGCGGATCGTGACGCCCAGACCACGCATCAGTTCCAGCGCATTGTTGTAGGTGCGGTCCGTAGTGCCGAAGCCGGGCATGGTGATGCCGATGATTCCGGCGCGGTCGAGTCCCAGCTTATCGAACGTGCGTACCGTGACGAGCAGGGCCAGCGTCGAATCCAGCCCGCCCGAGATGCCGATTACGGCCTTTTCGCAACAAGTATGCACCAGCCTTTTGGCCAGCCCGTGCGACTGTATCTGGAAAATCTCTTCGCAGCGTTCGCTGCGGTGCGCTTCGTCCTGCGGCACGAACGGCATCGGGTCGATGTCGCGGTCAAGCGCCGCGGCGCGAAGCCCTTCGGGGACCTCCATTTCGATTACGGTGTTCTCCGCCGCCCCTTCGTTCATGCGGAACGAGGTGTTGCGGCGGCGTTCGAATTCCAGCCGCTGGATGTCGATATCGGCCACGACGAGCTGTTCTTCGAGCAGGAAGCGTTTCGATTCGCGGAGTATCCGGCCGTTTTCGGCGACGATGCCGTTTCCGGCGAATACCAGATCGGTGGACGATTCGCCGAAGCCTGCCGAGCAGTAGACGTATCCCGCCAGGGTGCGGGCCGACTGCTGGGCCACGAGCTGACGCAGGTAGGCGTGCTTGCCCACGGATTCGGGAGATGCCGAGAGGTTAAAGATCACCTTGGCGCCGTTGAGCGCCAGGTGCGACGACGGCGGGACTGCTGCCCAAAGGTCCTCGCAGATCTCGACGCCGAATTCCGCGCCGTTGATCTCGAACGTCAGGTCCGCGCCGAAGTCGGCGTTCTGCTCCGCGACGGAGATCGTCTCTTCCGAGATTCCGGCGCCGGATGCGAACCAGCGGTTTTCGTAAAACTCCGTATAGTCGGGGACATAGGTCTTGGGAACTACGCCCAGCACACGGCCCTGCGTGAAAACGACGGCGCAGTTGTAGAGCGTCGATCCGTGGCGCAGGGGTGCGCCGGCGATTACGACCAGCGGCAGTTTGCGCGTGGCTTTTACCAGCCGCGCAAGGGCTTCGTCGGCCGCATCGAGCAGTGTCGGCTGCAGTAGCAGGTCGGCGCAGGTGTAGGCCGTGACGGCCAGTTCGGGAAACGCGACGATCTCGACGCCCCGCTGTGCGGCCTCCTCGGCCATCGCGGCGATCCGCTCGGTGTTGAAGTCGCAGTCGCCGACCCGTACGTGCGGCACCGCTGCCGCTACTTTCAGAAAACCGAAATTATCCATTTGCTTACGCAATTACGAATTGAAAATTTGTATTCGGGCCGGAGTCCCTTGTCTTGTTATGTCCGCCGCTTTGGGCCGCGAAATCGGCGCTGTCGTTCGTCGATGCGAAAAAAAGCAAGAATTATTAATTCTTCATTTTTAATTGTCCAAGTGCGGACTATTCTGCCCACAGTTGTGCGAGGTTCAGGATCACCTGCCGGGCCTTGTGCATCGTAGTGAGCGAACAGTACTCGAATTTGCCGTGGAAGTTCATGCCGCCCGTGAAGAGATTGGGGCAGGGGAGTCCCATGAACGAGAGCCGTGCGCCGTCCGTGCCGCCGCGAATCGGGCGGACGAGCGGTTTCACGCCGGCCCGCTCCATCGCTTCGATCGCCTTGTCGATCACCTGCGGATGCGGCTCGACCATCTTGCGCATGTTGAAGT
>CAKVKI010000327.1 GCA_934754975.1 uncultured Alistipes sp.
ACGCTGGCCTGGCTGCAGAAAAACGTCTCCAAACGCGAGGAGATGCTGCGCAGGCGCAACCCGAAGATGATCGAGCCGATGCTCGAATTCGAGCAGCAGCTCAAAAGCCGGGGGCTGACGCCCGAAAACGCCTACCTGTTCATGCACGGCCACACGCTGATGGACAACGTGGTGATGATCCTGCTCAACTCCGTGTGCGAAAAACTGCGGCAGATGTCGATCGCCAAAATCACCGCATCGAAAAAGCAGGGCGTGGCGCTCAAGAACGAGATGGCGAACTACACCAATTCGCTGCGGTCGATCCGCGACGTACTGCTCGACAACGAGAACTACACCAAGTGCCAGCTCTACAAGCGGCTGCAGCGCGACATCGAAAAGTACATCGCCCGCACGATCTGGAACATGAAGCGCAGCGGCGAAATCCGCGACGATTCGACCTGGACCATCCTGCGCAACATGCGGCAGGGATCGGACATCAAATAAAAGAGCGGCCTTCATTGCGAAGGCCGCTTTTCGTTTCTATCCGGGATACGGGACAAAGCGCACGTTCCTCTTTTGCCGCAGCGGGGAACCCACCACCCCGGACTGCAGCACGGCAGAGAAACGCATGCCGCCCTATAGTCAGCGGGGCTCCATGCGGGGAACACCCTCAAGCCAAGGGGGTGCGTTTCCTGCAGGCGCCGGGATTGGCCGCCATCCGTTCGGCGAAGGCGGGCGATATCCTGCGGGCAAAGGCCGGAAGCGCCGCCGGAGCCGCTGCGGACGGACGCAGCGGAACACGGACCTGCGGAGCGGCAGGACCGCAGATCACTGCGCTGCGCCGCGCGCCGAGCCCCGCACGGCCGGCCGGAGCGACCGCCGTATACTGACCCGCAGCCCTGACGACATTGAATTTCACCGGATTGTATTCATCGCCGGTGAGCGCGTGGAACCGGCCGTCGGAAGTCCGCCCCGAATATCCCAGCGAAGCGAAACTGTAATCCTGATCGTCATACCGGAACATTTCGGGCGACATGCTCAGCCTGTCCCCGTTAATCGAACAGGTGTAGGCCGTGTACGACGGGCCGTACAACAGGGAAAGATCGTCGGTAATTCCGTAAATAAACAGCCCCGTGAAGACGGCTTCATATTCGGTTTCCCCATCCGTATAGGTTCCGAGCGACTGAGGACCCCGGACAAAGGCTTTCCTTGTCGCGGGGTCGTAATTCATCACGAACGGATGCTCCTGTCCGACGGCCGATTTGGACCAGCCGCGCACGAGGTACGAGCGGTTGGGCGTCAGCTGTTCGACAGTGAGATTATAGACGAGCGGATTCGACCACGACCAATGCTCGGTCGACTGTCCGGTCAGCGTCCACGCCCCCAGAAAAGCGAGGTACTCCGCGTCCGGTTCCGTAACGGCCGGCTGCGCTTTGGTCGCCGCACTGCCCCAGGAAACCACGGGATCGCCGCCGGGGCCCTCCAGCATCACGATAAAATAATATTCCGTTTCGGGATCGAGGTCGTTGAAGCAGGCGATAAAACTGCCCCCGGCGGCAAGCTGAGCGCTCCACTCTTCGGCAAGCCCCGGCTGCAAATAGATAAACCCGCTCTTCACGGCCTCTTCGATCGACTCGGTTCCGGCCATTTCGAGCATGCCGTCCACCGCCTCCCCGGGCATCAGGTTCCACATCATCGGCTCGAGAGGAGTCTCGCCGAAATAGGCCGGAGCCACCGCCACTTCAAGACTCTGGTAATCGTAATAGCCCTGCAGCTCATTCTCGTAAGGCTGGACCTGGATCAGCACATCGGGCACATAGGCGGGAGGCTCGACGACCCGGTCGGCATACATCGTATTCCCGTCCTTATCCACGCCGACAACGGCCAGCAGATAGGTGTCTCCGGGAACCGAGAAGGCCCAGCGGTCTACGTACGAATTCTCGGAGACATAGCCGTTTTCATAGATATAATTTTCGAACGACTCCTGTCCGAACTGCCCGACATAAGCATCCACGACGGATTTCTGGAAAAGGTGGTAAAAATAGAACCGAATCGACGGATCGGGGTCGATGCGCGACAACAGCTGTTCGGTGGTAAGTTCCTCGATCACGATGTCGATCATCGCCGGGGAGGCTCCGGCAGGTTCGGTCTCAAACTCGACCTTCCCGGCATTGCCGACCCACTGCCCGCTGGCGGGATCGGCCAGGCAGGCGATCGCGCAGTAGGGTTTTCCGCCGACGATGGTGGCGATGCCTTCGCGGGGCGGATTGTCGTCCCCGGCAGTCCACGTAATGTCCCGCGGACCGGCGGCTTCCATGCCGTAATCGGCCAACATGTTCTGCAAGGCGACGTTCTCGTCGAACTGCTCGCCCATACCCTCCTGATACTGGGCGTAAAGATCGTCAAATGCCCATTTTTCAAGATAGACATGGAAGAAAGATTGATCGTCGGGAATATTTTCGACCCTGTAGGTAAAGCCCTTTTTGGTCGAAGATACGAAAGAGAGGAAGGAGGGCCGCTGCGTAGTGGAGAGTTCGAGGGTCCGGAGTTCACTGTAACGGTCCCCGGAACGGGCGGCGGCATAAACCGTGTAATTCGTTTCGGACTTCAGGTCATCGACCGTGACCGGAGAGGCAACAGCCCCGCCGATCAGTTTTCCGACAGCGAACAGGGCTTCGGAAGTCGATACGGGTGCGATTCCGGCAGATTCCGAAATCACGTAAGACATCTCGTCCGCATGCTGCGCCGAGAGGGTGAAGGTAACCGACGCAGGGGAGCTTTCGCCGGCTTCGATCGTAATTACCGGATCCGACGGCCTGTCGTCCGGAGAGTCCGTACAGCTGGTACTCGCGAGGGGGGGGGTAACAGCAGCAGACAGAGATAAACGGGTCTGATTTTCATGAGGAGATAAAATTATAAGTTTGACCTTTCCCGGCGGGTGGGATCAAACACCGGGATTTACAAATATAAAAAAAACAGACGAAGAATCAACTGTTTACAACATATTTTATTTTTATCCGGAAACACCGCTCCGCTCCGAAACCCGGTCCCGGAAACAACGGCGGGACGGCATCCGAAATGCCGTCCCGCCGGAAATCGTCCGATCGCCACCGCTACTCCTTCTTGCGGACCACGCGCACGGTGGACTGCGTGGCCTGCCGCACGAAGACCTGCGGACCGCGGGCGTATCTGCGCCACAGTTCGTCGGTATAACCGCGTACGGTCAGCAATTCCATATTCTCGGCTTTCA
>CAKVKI010000328.1 GCA_934754975.1 uncultured Alistipes sp.
ATTTAGGATTAAGGCAGTCATCAGACACTTCCCGCTCGTGGTCGCACTGCGAGAAGTCCCCTCCGAGGAGGGGATTTAGGGGAGGGGCAGACTTGTAAACGCGGCTTCGGGCCGCGGCAACGACCGGCCTGGGCGGCTGGGCAGTATTTAGAATGTAAAACAAATATCGTATAATATGTATATAGCAATTGCAGGCAACATCGGAAGCGGAAAGACGACGCTGACCCAGATTCTGACCAAGCGCTACAATGCCAAGTCGTATCTCGAAGAGTGCAACAACCCTTACATCGGCGACTTCTATGAAGATATGAACCGCTGGTCGTTCAATCTGCAGATGTACTTTCTGGGAAGCCGCATCCAGCAGACGATGGACATGCTCTCCGACGGCGGTTCGGGCGTGATTTTTCAGGACCGTACGGTTTACGAGGATGCGCACATCTTTGCCGGCAACCTCCATGAAATGGGGCTGATGCCTACGCGCGACATCGAAACCTACATGAAAATTTTCAGGCTGGTGACCACGCTGATTCCCCGGCCCGACCTGCTGATTTACCTCAAGGCGAGCGTCCCGACGCTGATTTCGCAGATCCGCAAGCGCGGCCGCGAGTACGAGATGAATATCGACGAGCTGTATCTCAAGCGGCTGAACGACAAATACAACAATTGGATCGAAAACATATACGAAGGCGACGTGCTTGTGGTCGATAAGGACCATGAAGATTTCATTTCGGACCCTGCCGTGCTGGAGAAAATCTGCGCGCGCCTGGATGCGCTTAACACCCGGAAGTAACGCATGACGCTGTCAGCGAAGTTTGCCGAACGCGTTTTGCGCGATCTGGGCGATAGCGAGGGCGCGGCGCTTTGTGCGGCGCTCGACACCGAGCCGCCCGTGTCGGTGCGCCTGAACCCGGCCAAATGCGGCGGAGCGGATGAATCCGGACTGCCGCACGACGAATCCGGAACGGATGCGCCTGCCGGTTTGACGGTTTTGCAAAATGCCGAAGGGCGTGTGCCCTGGTGCGGCGACGGATATTACCTCGCGGCGCGGCCGCAGTTCACCTTCGACAGCGATTTCCATGCGGGGGCCTACTATGTGCAGGAAGCCGCCTCGCAGTTCGTGGGACATTTGCTGCAGGGGGTCGAAGTCGCCGGCAGGCGGATTCTCGACCTTTGCGCCGCTCCGGGCGGCAAGACGACGCTCTATGCGTCGCTCGCCGGTCCCGAAGGGCTGGTCGTGGCCAACGAGATCGACCGCCGCCGCGCTCAGGTGCTGGCGGACAATGTCCGCAAGTGGGGCACGGGCAATGTCGCGGTGACGACGTGCGAAGCCCGGCAGCTGGGCGATTTCGAAGCGTGGTTCGACGTGGCGGCGGTGGATGCCCCCTGCTCCGGCGAGGGCATGTTCCGCAAGGATCAGGAGGCCCGCGGCGAATGGAGCGAAGGAAACGTAAAGCTTTGTGCCGCAAGGCAGGACGGACTGCTACGTGAAGCGTGGCGTGCGCTCAAACCCGGCGGAGTGCTGATATACAGCACCTGTACGTTCAACCGCGACGAGGACGAAGGTGCGCTTGAGCGGATGCTCGACTGGGCGGGGGACGAAGCGGCGCAGGCCGGGGAAGTCGCCGTCGATGCGTCGTGGGGAATTGTCTGCGGAGGTGTGGGAGCGTTCCGGACTTTCCGGTTTTATCCCCACCGGGCGCGCGGCGAAGGATTTTTCGCCGCCGTGGTCCGCAAGGCTTTCGATGCGGGCGGCCGCTGCCGCACGCCGAAGGCGCGGCGCACGGTCTTTGCACCGGTGGACAGGGCCGCGGCAGCCGAACTGCGTCGCTGGGTGAACAGCCCCGAACGGATGTGCTTCGTGACGGTCGCCGATACCTGCTACGGCTATTACGTCGCGCAGGCGGAAGCCGTGAAGGCTTTGGCCGAAGCGCTCCCGGTGATTTATTCGGGTGTGGCGATGGGGCAGATTTTCAAAGGCCGCCTGCGTCCCGATCCCGCGCTGGCGTTCTTCTGCGGACTGAACCGGGATGCGGTTCCCGCCGCGGAGCTGGACGAAGAGCAGACGCTCCGCTTCCTGCGTAAACAGGAACTCGGGGCGGCGCCCTTTGCCGAAGGGATCAACCTGGTATGCGCCCGGGGCCGTGCGCTCGGCTTCGCGAAGCGGATAGGCGGACGGGTGAATAATATGTACCCCAATTCATTGCGAATTATTAAACAATAGATATGGCCGAGAAACTTTTTTATTCGATGGGCGAAGTGGCCGAGATGTTCGACGTCAATGCGTCGCTGATCCGCCATTGGGAGGCGCAGTTCAGCGTCATTCGCCCCAAGCGCAACAAGAAAGGAAACCGTCTCTTCTCGCCGCAGGATGTCGAGAATCTCAAACTGATCTATCATCTGGTCAAGGAGCGGGGAATGACCCTCGAAGGGGCGAAGAAAGCACTCCGGCAACAGCCTGCCGAGGGCGGAATGGAACGTGATGCGGAACTTATGGAGCGTTTGCAGCGTATCCGTGCGCTGCTGGTCGAAGTGCGCGAGGACCTGAAGGCCGGCGAGGGGGAAATCCTTGCCGACGCTGACGCCGATGTTGATGCCAGGGCGGATGCTGCGCCGGACGCTGAAGCCGCCGCGCCCCGCCGCAAGACCAAACCCGTGGTGAAGATCGCTCCCGAAGGGGAGGAACCGGCCTCCGACGCGGGTCAGTCCGTATCGAAGCGTCCCCGCAAACCCCGCCGCAAAAAGGAGGAGGCCGAAAACAAGGAGTTGTTCGCCTTTTACGAGCAGTCGCTGTTTTAGGGGATTTCCGTCGCTGCGCAGGGTGGATTTTGCCCGGTATGCCGGCGGCCTTGTGTCGTAAATATCCGGTGTTGTACACAACGGTTGGACGAGTGCGGAACGGCATGGGATTTTCCGGATGCGAACAGGGCGGAACGGGGTTGGAAATTACATATAGGTATTGTGTCCTTCCGGCCGCAATACAGCGAGTGTCCTCCGAGGAGGGCACAGAAGCGGCAGGATTGCGCCGGGGCTGTAACAGCAGTTGAGGGGCTGACTTGAAACGCAGCCGACGGCCGCGACAATATCCGGCCGGGTTGTATGGCGAGGGTAAGATTATATGGGAAATTCGATTATTTCGATTATATAGAAATTATTTATAACGTGTCCTTCCGGCCGCGCCGCGGCAAGTCCCTCCCGAGGAGGGGATTTAGGGGAGGGTCAGACCTGTAA
>CAKVKI010000329.1 GCA_934754975.1 uncultured Alistipes sp.
TGCGGTTGCGGTCGGTGTTGTCGAGCAGCAGCGTCGGGATGTGCGAGATGCCGCTCATCTTGAAGACGTTCTTGGCATCGAAGCGGATCGCGTCGTCGCCCTTGCTGGCGGCCAGTTTGTCGAGTACGGCGGAAACCTGCGTGCCGAGGAAGGTCGAGATGATGGCCGGAGGCGCTTCGTTGGCGCCCAGACGGTGGGCGTTCGTGGCGCTCATGATCGAGGCTTTCAGCAGGCCGTTGAACTTGTAGACCGCATAGATGGCATTCACCAGAAAAGTGATGAACTGCAGGTTCTCCGAAGCGGTTTTGCCCGGACCGAACAAGTTCACGCCCGTGTCGGTGCCCAGCGACCAGTTGTTGTGCTTGCCCGAGCCGTTGATGCCCTTGAAGGGTTTTTCGTGCAGCAGGACGCGGAACTTGTGGCGGCGGGCAGTCTTGTCCATCACGGTCATCAGCAACTGGTTATGATCGTTGGCAAGATTGGCTTCCTCATAAACCGGAGCAAGCTCGAACTGATTGGGAGCCACCTCATTATGACGGGTTTTGACCGGAATGCCCAATTTCAGGCATTCGTATTCGAGGTCTTTCATAAATGCCATCACGCGGGTCGGAATCGCACCGAAATAGTGATCCTCCAACTGCTGGTTCTTGGCCGACTCGTGCCCCATGAGCGTACGGCCCGTGAGCATCAGGTCGGGGCGCACGGCCCACAGGCTTTCGTCCACAAGGAAATACTCCTGCTCCCAGCCCAGATACGACACGACACGCTGCACGTTCTTATCGAAGTAGCGGCACACCTCGGTTGCGGCCTTGTTCACGGCCGTGATCGAACGCAGCAGGGGCACCTTATAATCGAGCGCTTCGCCCGTATAGGCGATAAAAACGGTCGGGATGCAAAGCGTCGTATCGACGATGAATGCCGGCGACGTCGGGTCCCAAGCCGAATAGCCGCGGGCCTCGAAGGTATTGCGGATACCGCCGTTGGGGAACGACGAAGCGTCCGGCTCCTGCTGTACGAGCAGCTTGCCGGAAAACTCCTCCAGCACCGAACCGCAGCCGTCGGGATCGGCGAAAGCGTCGTGCTTTTCGGCCGTACCGCCCGTCAAAGGCTGGAACCAGTGCGTGTAGTGGTCCGCACCATGCTCCAGCGCCCACTGCCGCATACCGGCCGCGATGCTGTCGGCGACCTCGCGCGTCAGGCGCGTGCCGTTTTCCATCGTGTCCACCAGCGCTTCGTAAGTCGCCTTGTTCAGGTACTTGCGCATGGCGGCGCGCCCGAACACCTTCTTGCCGAAATAGTCCGACGGACGTCCTTCGGGAGCCTTAACCTCGACGGCGGTGTGGTTTATCGCCGCATCGACCATCTTGAATCTGAGTAATGATGACATAAATCAACTGAATTGGATTAGCATTCCGAAAAACATACGGGCAGGGGAGAAACCGAATAATTGCTAAACTAAAACCTAACCTGAAATTCAAACGGACAACTGCCTCGCGGCAGGCTCTTTCCGACCTAACTAACCCGGGGTCTCTCCCCCGCTGCCGTATGTGTTGTTATCTGGTTGCAAATGTAATTATTTTTCCGTTATGTTGCTTTTACAAAATCAGCTATTTTTCTAAAAACAGTCATTTTTTTTCAACATTTTCCGAAAAATAGGGTCATTTTTCAGCATACACTACGATTTTTCACACTGTTTTCCGAAAAAACACCTAGATTTTTCACCCAAACCACGAAATTTGTAAATTTCGTTTCATCGGCAAAATCGAGGTATTTAAGAACATTTTTCAACCATTTTACATCTAATAAAATCACAATCCCCAACCGCAGGCGAAAGTAAACGAAATGCACCATATTATAAAAAGAAATTATATAGTGTTATTTTATTAACAATTTCTTGTTTCAATCATTAATAATTTTGTACCTTTACGAACATTTTTGAAATAACACTTACTAATCTCTAAATAGTTATGGCAAATACCAAACGTGAAAAGCTGTTCACCGAATTCCCGCCGGTCCCGACCGAGAAGTGGGAAGAGGTGATTACAGCCGACCTGAAAGGTGCTGATTACGAGCGCAAACTGGTATGGAAAACGGGCGAAGGTTTCAACGTCCGTCCCTACTACCGCGCCGAGAACCTCGAGGGCATCAAGTTTCTGGGCTCGCAGGCAGGCGAGTTCCCTTACGTACGGGGTACGCGCGCGCACAACCGCTGGCGCGTGCATCAGACCGTGAGCGTCGTATGTCCCAAGGAGGCAAACGCCGAGACGCTGAAGCTCCTCAACACCGGCGTCGATTCGCTCGGCTTCTGCATCGCTTCGGAGGCTTTCACCGCCGCCGACCTCGACACGCTGCTCAAGGAGATCTGCATTTCGGCCATCCAACTGACTTTCTGCGGTCAGAAAACGGCCGACGTCGCCGAACTCGTATTGGCGAAGATCGAAAAAGAGGGCATCGCCAAAGAGGATGTCCGCATCGCGTTCTGCATCGACCCGCTGGTGAAGGGACTCTCGACCAAAGGCAACTTCTGCTCGCCCAACGGCGAGAAGTGCTTCGCACGCGTCGCAGAACTGATTCGCAAAACCAAAGAGTACAAGCACATCCGCGTCGTGACCGTATCGGGTCAGATCTTCGGCAACTCGGGTTCGACCATCGTCGAAGAGCTGGCGTTCGCCCTCTCGGCCGGCCATGACTACCTCGTACGCCTGATGGACGCAGGGCTGACGATCGAGGAAGCCGCACGCAAGCTGCGCTTCTCGTTCTCGGTAAGCTCCAACTACTTCATGGAGATCGCAAAATTCCGTGCGGCGCGCATGCTGTGGGCCAACATCGTCAAGGGTTACAACCCCGAAAAGAACTGCGCCTGCAAGATGCAGATCCACGCCGAGACGTCGAAGTGGAACCAGACCGTGTACGATCCCTATGTAAACATGCTGCGCGGCACGACCGAAGCCATGTCGGCCGCAATCGGCGGCGTATATTCGCTGGAGGTTACGCCCTTCGACGCATCGTTCGAAAACCCGACCGAGTTCTCGAAGCGCATCGCCCGCAACGTCGAACTGCTACTCAAGCACGAGTCGCATTTCGATCAGGTCGTAGACCCGGCCGGCGGTTCGTACTACATCGAGAACCTCACGCAGTCGATCGCCGCCGAAGCGTGGAAGCTCTTCCTCGAAATCGAGGAGAAGGGCGGCTACAC
>CAKVKI010000330.1 GCA_934754975.1 uncultured Alistipes sp.
GGGTATATGGCGGCTGGCTGCCGAGGCGCGGCGGCTGGGGGCGGATGCCGTGGCCGACGTACACGGGGTGCTGCGTTCGGTGACGTTCCGCACGGCGCTGCGGCTGCACGGTATTCCCTTCGCGGCCATCGAGAAGGGCCGGGACGAAAAAGGTGAATTTATCCGGCGCGGCGGCCGTAATGTCAAACCTGCGAAGCATACCGTCATCCGCTATTGCGACGTATTCCGGAAACTGGGATTCGAGTTCGACGACCCGAAATCGGCCGTGCGGCGCGAACATCCCAATCCGATGGGCGAAAAGACGGGAACGTGGGTCGGGTTCGCGCCTTTCTCGGCGCAGATGGGAAAGACCTATCCCGAGCCGCTGGCCCGCGAAGCGGTACGCCTGCTTGCCGGGCGTTATGACCGGGTTTTCATCCATAGCGGCGGCGGTGCCGAGGCGGAGTTCGCGCAGGAGATGGAGCGCCTTTATCCCAACGTCACGGCGTTGTTCGGACGGGTTAAGATGGCCGGTGAGATCGACCTGATTGCCAACCTGGACTGCGTGGTGTCGATGGATTCGCTGGTCATGCATCTGGCTTCGCTCGTGGCGACGCCTGTGGTGTCGGTGTGGGGCGCGACGCATCCCGGTCTGGGATTCTTCGGTTACGGCTGCGACCCGCGCGGCATCGTGCAGGCCGATATGGAGTGCAGGCCGTGTTCGGTCTTCGGGAATAAGCCGTGCCGTTACGGGGACTACCGTTGTCTGTCCGCCGTGACGCCCGCCATGATCGCGGATCGGGTAGCGGAGATTGTCGGTAAATGACAAGATGATAGAATATGAAAAAGCCCCGGAAATTCCGGGGCTTTTTTTGTGTCGGGACGTGTGCCGCGGCGGGGCCGGCGGGCTTTTTTCGCGGAGCCGTTTGGGGGCTGTTTTCCCGGCTGTTTTGCAGATCTCTTGGAGAGGCTTCTTGGAGCGGTTCGGGTGTTTTTATCGTCTTTGGCCGGTCGGTGTTTCCGGCACTGCGTTTCCTGCGGATGATAGGCGCCTTTCCGGCTTTATGTTTCCGGCACTGCGTTTCCGGCCGGAGGGGCGGTGGTTTCCCGGCGCTATTTGTTGCGGCGGATCACGATGCAGTTGGGAACGCTGCGTTCGCCTTCGTGATCGAAGCGTTTGTTGTCGCAGGGGTGGTTGAGGACGCCTTCCTGCGCCGTCCAGAGCGTCGAGGAACCGCCGCCGTCGAGGTTCAGCGCATCGACGAGTCCCAGCTGGCGGGCGATGTAAGCCGTTTCGGCAATGGTCGCGCCGTCGGCTTCGCCCTTGAAGCGGCCGTCGATGACGGCCATGACGACCGTGCCGTCGGCCCGTTTGCCGATCAGCGTGCGGGGATGGCGGCGGGTGTAGAAGCTGTCGTCGGAGTCGTATGCGACGCTCCGGCCGTCGCGGACCAGCACCGGACCTGCGGCCAGTGCCGAGCGGTAACGGCGGGCGATGCGGGAGTATCGGGCCGTGTCGCAGGAGAGAATGTCCATTTTGCGGCCGCGCCTGTCGCGCAAAGCGATGACGCCGTTGGTGCGCATCGTCTCCCGGGGCGAGGTCCGGCCCAGAATCTGTTTGTCGATCAGTACAAAGGTCACGGGGGCGAGCGTTTTCATGTTGAAGTAGCTGCCGTTTAGGGCGGCGTCGGCTCCGGCGGCTTTGCCCAGCTCGCTCGTGGGGCGCGCCCGGCCGTCGAGCTGTATGATTTCCGTCGTGAAATTACGGGCGGGGTAGGCGACGACCGAGACGGTCTGCCGCGAATCGAACATGTCGATCTGGGCGCGGCGGTATTCGGCGCCCGCCGCGAGGGGCGTAGTCTGCCAGCGGGCGTTGGCGAAAGCGACCGAGTCGCCGGGCGTTTGAGCTGCGGCAGTGAAAGCGCAGAGGAGCAGGAAGGCTCCCGCAAGGAATTTGGTCATAGCTGCTGATAAGATTGACGGATGCAAATTTAGGGATTTAAATCGATTCGCCAAATTGCTGCCGTTGTGCGTGGGGAGGCATGAAAAATCCCCGGCCTTTTGGGACCGGGGATGTGCTGTCGGCGGAGATCCGCACCTGTTATTCGTTGGCTTTGGTGTAGACCGCTCTGTTGTTCTCGATGGTCAGCGTGTATACGCCGTCGGCGTCCTTGGCGATTATGCCAGTCTCGGTGAAGTCGATGGTCTGGCCGTTGCCGATACTTTGGCCTTTGAGCAGGATTTTGCCGGCTTCGCCCTGCAGCTCCCACGAAGTGTAGCGCAGCGTGGCCATGTTGATCGACCGGGCCTGGCCTTCGATCAGGATTTCGATGCCCATCACGCCTCCAGGGTCGATGGGATCGGGCATGGTCCACTTGCCGACGGCTTCGGCATAGGTCGGGTCGGTGGCGACTTTCACGGCGGCGGCGCTGTCTTCCAGCCTGCCTTTGTAGTCCACGACGACCGGGGCGCCGAGCAGCAGGCCGTTGGCTTCGCTCTTGTCGGCGTCCATAGTCGAGAAGGTGAAAGTCCCCTCGGCGTTCTCGACGGTTACGGTGTTCATCGACGCATCGGTGATAAAGCCGGTAAAGGTTTTGGGCGTGTTGTCGCCGCAGGCTGCCAGGCCGCACAGGGCGATGGCGGCGGCCATGATCTTGATGCTTTTCATTGCTTGTGAGATATTTATAGGTTTAACGCTTCCTGATGTATTCGTCGATGGCCCGTGCCGCCGTGCGGCCTGCGCCCATGGCGAGGATGACGGTCGCGGCGCCGGTTACGGCGTCGCCGCCCGCGAAGACTCCTTCGCGCGACGTGGCGCCCTGCTCGTCGGCCGTGATGCAGCCGCGGCGGTTGGTCTCCAGCCCTGCGGTCGTGGCGGCCAGCAGGGGGTTGGGCGAGGTGCCCAGCGCCATGATGACCACGTCGCAGGCGATGTCGAATTCCGAACCGGGCTTCACCACGGGCGAGCGGCGGCCGCTCTGGTCGGGTTCGCCCAGCTCCATCTCCACGCACCGGAGGCCGGTGACCCAGCCGCGCTCGTCGCCGAGGACCTCCACGGGATTGGTGAGCATGCGGAAACAGATTCCCTCCTGCTTGGCATGGTGAACCTCCTCGACACGTGCCGGAAGTTCCTTTTCGCTGCGGCGGTAGACGATCGTCGCGTCGGCGCCCAGCCGCTTGGCCGTGCGTACGG